>SKZG01000142.1 GCA_007127495.1 Planctomycetales bacterium | reverse complement strand
GGCGGCATGCCCATCCTCGACGTCGACAAGGCACGAACGGTCGTTGTGGTGAAGCGGAGCCTCAGCCCGGGCTTCGCCGGCATTCCCAACCCCTTGTTTGCCGCTGACAATTGCCTCATGTTTTTCGCCGACGGCAAAAAGGCCGTACTCGACCTGATCGCCGCAATCAAAGAATCCTGACAGTTGCCTACGTCACTCGCCTCGCTTCGCATCGGCAAAGATCCCCCTCACCCTACCCTCTCCCACCGAGGGAGAGGGGACATCGGACAGCCATTTCTTTGCCGATGCTTTGATTCCCGGCGGCCCCCTGCCTGGGGGCCGGATTGGCCGCGCGGGCCGGTGCTTGTACAATAAATGGTTGTGCATGGATCACCGCGTTCTTTTCATAAGGGGGCAAACCGATGGCGCGTTGGTATCAGGAATTGGCAGAATCCGATCCGCTGTGCGTTGAACGCAGCGCACCGGTCGACGACGGTGAGGCGGCCGCAATCGAGGCCTTGTGTCAGGAGGCGACCCCAGGGCCCCTCGTACTGGACGATGACGAAGACGCCACCGGCGACGGCGCGCCCGTGGTGACCCTGCCGGACGGTCGCGTGGTCGTCAGCCAGACGGCGACGGTTGAATCGCTGGCGGATTCGTCGGTCGTCGACGCCAACGCCGCGTTGATCTGCAAAGCTCGGCTCTACCTGCTGCGCCTGTTGCGCGACCGGCAGCAGTGGCTTTCGGAACGGGAGGCGCTGCTGGACCGCATTGCCGAACTGGAAGCCCGGCTCTCAACGCCGGGCCAACGGGGCGCCGCGCCGCCGCGGCCCCGGTGAGACAATTCGCAATACCGGTTGGCGGCTTGCTTCGCGCGCCCCCTGTGTGTGGTATAATTGTCCATGGACTCTTTACGGCCCTCAACCCATGAGGCTTCCGTGGATGCCGTCGTCCAGTTGACGCACGCCGCGCCGGCCAACCAGCCTCAGAGCGTGTCGGAAATCGCCGCGCGACTGCTCCCGCCGTATACCGTCGACGGGGGGCGGGCGTACTTGGCCGGCTGCCAGCTTGAGGATCGGCCGTTTCTCCGATTGGATTTCCACGAAGACGGCGTCGCTGCAACGCGCTTCTTCACCATGCAAGGCAAGCCATTGGCGCCAAGCCTTGTCACCGAATTGGGGCTCTGTCATTTGATCGACCTGGCGCGTCCGCCACAACGGATCGACCACCGGTTCGATCGCGACATGCACGCCGCTATCGAAGCGGCGAGCCGGCTCGACGCGCCGCCGGGCGGCCGGCAACTGATTTCCACCGCGGCCGTGTGGTGCAAACATACCGACGGGAAGCTTCGTTTCGCGGCCGGCGACGCCTCGGCCGATCTGCCGTTCCAGGGTTGGGCGTGCTCGATTGAACCGCCGCCGTACATTTGCCCCGTCACCGGGAAAGCGGCGTTCCATCTTGCCGCAACCGACGACGGCCGACTCGTGGCCGCCGAGCAGCTCGAATGTTGCGCCGAAACGGGCCGGCTCCTGGTCGGCTGCGAGTTGGTCACCTGTGCGGCAACTGGAATGCGCGTCGCCGTCGATCAGACGAAGCAATGCCCCGTCTGCGGCGAAAGGGTGCTCGCCCGCACGATGATCCGATGCCGTACCTGCCGGCAAGAGGTTGGACCTTGCTCCATGACAAAAGACGTGTGCCTCGCATGCCGGCGATTGCAGAAGGTACGAAAAGCCGATCCCCGAATGGCCCGCCTGCTCGATGAATATCCCACGTTAGACCGCTGGAATCGATGGCGTATCGCCGAGACGGCGGAAGTTTACATCCTGTCGTGTCACCGATGGCTTACCCGCCTGCTGCTGGTGGTTGACAAGGAGACGCTTCAGTTCCGAAGCATGGCCACCGGATTGCGGCTGCTGGGGCTTCGGCCCATTCCGCCGGAACAGTACGAGTACGTATTGCGCGACTAAGCCCTTTGCCTGTTCCGTTTCCAGGCGCAGGCCGCTTTCATGGGGTCGGCCCACGCCATGCACCGGGGCGGTTACGGGGTGGTAATGTGCAGGTAATCGCCGATCGGGCGGCCCATTACCCGAAGCTGCTCGTGCGTGATCGAGATCGGGCGCGAGACGGCCTGCTCCTCGGGCGTGCTTTCGACGTCGCCGCTTTCGGAAAAGACCACCACCCGCTCCGAGACGTCGTCCAACCGTCGGCGCACGCGGTCGGGCATCCCCAGCCCGTACGACACGTGGCCAACCCCGCAAATGACCACGGCCATTCGGTCCTTTCCCTCGGGCGATTGGAGGAACCGGGCGAGGACGTCGGCCATGTGTTCATCGCGCGCGATTTGGGCCTCGATCATCGGGCGCAGCCGCTCCGGCGTGGCGGCCAGGTGGACGTGCATGTAGATGCCCAGCAGCCTTCCGTAGGGCTCGTCGTCGAGCATCATTTCCTCCGGCAATTGTGCCCGCAATTCCGGGGCAAGCTCCGCTATGCCTCCCCCGCGTGCCACTTGCCGGATGGTCTCGGCCTGGGCGTTCAGCGCGATGACCGGCGCGCCGGCCTTGCGGGCGGCATAGAGAATGGGATGGTAGTGCTCGTAGTTCCCCCATCGCCGGGCCCAGTCGGTCGCTTCGGCAAGCTGCTCGAAATCGAGTTCGCCGGCGTTGAAGCGGTCCAGAGCGGGCTGCTGATCGGCTTCGAGTTGCTCCAGGCCCACGACCAGCGGCCTTCCCCGCGCGGCCAGGTTGGCAATGATTTGAGCTTGCATGGCGTGATGGCGCACCAGCCGGTGCCGCTCGCCCAGGTACACCACGCGGACGCCGGCCAGGTCAGCCAGGACGGCCTCGTGTGGCACCGGCTCGCCACGGTAGGGATCGACCCACAGGGAGAAGCGTTCGGCCTCCGCCGCCGGTTCAGCCGAAGTCGTGCCCGCCGGCAGCATGGCAACGCACAACGTAAAGCTCAAAAGATGCCGCATGACGCCCTCCTCCCACGGTTCTTGCCTTCTGTAGACCGTTCTTGACGGCTATGGCCATGGTACCCGCTTGCCCGAACGCAGGCAATGCGCCGCGGCACGCATTCGCGTATCGCCTGTATGCCCCCTAAACCAAGGGGACATTTCTAATGGTTGACAACACTCCGCGGTGTCCCCATGCTTGACGTGGGGTTCACCAGGGCATACAATTGGAAAATCCACGACATGGCCCTCCCTTCAAGGGGGGCGAGGAGATCATGAACGACTTGGACGAGTGTGGTAGTTGGCGGCAGGTGGTCCGGCCAGCACCGCTGAAGCATTCTGACGATCGCGTATCGCGCTGGGCGCGGTTCGCGGCGTGTGCGTCTTCGGGGCAGCGCTTGGTGCGCGTCTAGGCCCCGAGGGTTCGCCCCGGCCGCGGCGTGCCCTGCCGCGGTCCGCCAAAGGAGGCGAGCCATGAAGAACCCGCTCTTGGTGCCCGAAATCCGCGAATTGCTCGAGGAGGGCAATTTCGAGGAGCTTCGCAACTTCTGCGAGGCGGGCCACCCCGGTATCGTTGCCGAGTTCCTTTCGGCCCTGCCAGCCGACGAGGCATGGGCGGCGCTAAGGCACGTGGGGCTGGAACGCCGCGCCGAGGTGTTCAACAACCTCGACGAGGAACTTCAGACGGAAATCGTCGAGCGGATCACGCGCGGCGAAGTCGCGCAGCTCATCGGCGAAATGCCGCACGACGACCGGGCCGACCTGATCAAGCGGCTGCCCGACGAAATCCGCGACGTCGTCCTGCCGGCGCTGGCCCAGGCTGAGCGGGAGGACATCCGCCGGCTGATCGCGTATCGCGAGGGCTCGGCCGGGGCCGTGATGACCTCCGACTACGCCACGCTGGCTCCCAACCTGACCGCATCGGAGGCCATCGAGCGATTGCGCCGCGAGGCGCCCGACCGCGAAACCATCTACTACGCCTACGTGGTCGACGAACAGCGGAAGCTGCTGGGGTTTGTTTCGTTGAAGGACCTGATCGTTGCCCGAGCCAACCGCCGCATTGCCGACCTGATGCACGAGGACGTCATCGCGGCCACGGTGGACGACGATCAGGAAACCGCCGCACGCCGCATCCAGAAGTACGACCTGATTGCCCTGCCGGTGGTCGACGGGAGCGGCGTGCTGGTGGGCATCATCACGCACGACGACGCGCTCGACATCATCACCCAAGAGCAAACCGAGGACATGGAAAAGCTCATGGCCATTGCCGGTGCGCACGAGGTGGGCATGTACCTGAAAACGCCGGCGTGGGAGCACTTCCGCAATCGGGCCTACTGGGTGGTGGGGCTGGCCGCGCTGGGCATCTTCTCCGGCATGGTCATCCACAGCTTCGAAGGCGCGCTGACCAGCCTCCTGATCCTCGCCCTCTATATGCCCATGCTGGCCGATACCGGCGGGAACACCGGCAGTCAGGCGGCCACCGTGGTGGTTCGGGCCTTGGCGCTGGGCGAACTCAGGCCAAGCCACGTGCTGCGTGTCGTGTCGAAGGAGTTTCAAGTCGCGGCCATGATGGCCGTTGTGCTGGGCTGCGTAGCCTTCGGAAAGGTGATGTTCCTGACCTATTGGTTCCAGGTCGATACGGCCGGGTTCGCGCTGACTACGATCGGCACGTGCATCGCCTTGGCGCTGGGGATCCAGGTACTTTCCGCCACGCTCATCGGGGCAATGCTGCCCCTGGGCGCCGCGCGGCTGAACCTCGACCCGGCCATCGTTGCCAGCCCCGCCCTGACCACCGCCGTCGACATCACCGGCCTGCTGATCTACTTCACCACCGCGCGGCTGATGTTGGGGGTGTGACGGTAGACTCGCCGCGACCGGATTTCGCACTTTCGCCGGCGGCGAGTCAAGTGTGATCGGCGAGTCAAGTGTGATCGGCACCCGAGCGATTCAGTCGAACCGGGCGACGTACGCTTCGTAGTACGCGGCAGCCAGGGCACGGAAGCGGGCCTGCTCAGCGTCCGTGAGCCGTCCGGGAGTTTCCGGGGCCTCGACCGGCTCGATGATGAACTGGTAGGAAAGCTTACGCGACTCGCCGGCCGCCAGCTTGTCTTTGTGGAAGAACCCGAATCGGCCGTAGTCGCGCCAGGAGAGTTCCTCGGTCGGGTTGATCGGGGCGTTCAACTGGGTCACCAGGTACCAGTTGTCGCCCTTGGGATAAACGAGTTGAACCCACTTCAAATCGTCGCTGATAAGCCGGCCGCCGCGGTCCTGTATCCCAGTCGGCTCCCACAGGTAGGCAGTCTGGTTGGCGCGGTCGTTGACGGTGTGATGGGCGCGGTAATGCACGCCGGCATGCTGGAGGTCGCCTTCGAGCCGCACGTCGCGCTGCGCGGTCAGCTTCGTATCGAAATCAACCATCGTACGGTGGTCGGGCCGGGCGATGCGAAGGCGGCGGTTCTCGACGATCAGCAGGTTGGCGTCGTCGCCGGCATGACGCGAGCGCCAATGCATGCTGGTGTCAAGCGTGCCCGCCTCCGGGCCGGCCTTGGCTTCGAAGCCGGCCAACTCGATGCGGCCCCCCGGCCGCATGTGCCACAAATCGTCGTGGCCCAAGTCCGAGTGGATCCGGTTCCAGCCGATGAAGATGCCTCGGTGATGGGGAAACCGCCCCAGTGTGGCGCCGTCGGAATCCATGCCCGACATCGTCAACTGGTTCCCATGCTCATCGTAGACGTGCAGGTAGGTTTTCATTTGCCCCTCACCATAGATCAGGGCGGCAACCAGATCGGAGTTGTGGCGTACGTCGATGCGTCGGCCGGGTAGTTCGGGGTTTGCGCGATCCTCGATCTCCCAGGCGGCAAGCGATTGCCCTCCCAGAGCGAGTAGCGTTGCAGTGGTCACCGTCATCGTCAGGTTGCGGCAGTAGTTCATGTCGGGCTCCTCGTGGGGGTGAAAAAGACTCGCGCCCTGCGGGGCGTAAGTTCCGGGAACCGATTCAGAGGCCGGCTTTTTGTCTCCCGCCCACGCGGGGGCATAGGCCCCCTCGTTCAGCGATCGATGCCCGTTCTGGTAGGCAAACAGTGCCGAAGAGAGGACTTGAACCTCCACGCCCGTAAAGGGCACTAGGTCCTGAACCTAGCGCGTCTGCCAATTCCGCCACTTCGGCTTGAGTGATACCTTCCTTTGTAGTTGAAGGCGTCGCAAAACGCAAGCCCCCTCCGCGCGGATTATTTTCGCCGGGGTTCACGAGGGCTGTCATCGGGCTCGATCGGTGATGCGGTCGTACATAAGCTCGATCATTTCTCCCACCATTTGCGAGTGGGTCGTTTCGAGCAACAGATCGAGCTTTTCGTGTAAAATGCGTTTGCGGTTGATGTGTCCGGCCGCTTCGATCGCGCCGCCCCGAGTCAGTCCCCCTCCGGCGCCCACTCGACTGTTCAGCTCCTCGAAGTCGGCCTCGGTCCAGTGGCGGAACAGGTCCGGGCACTCCTCAACGACCTGCTCCACCATGGGGTTCGATTCCTGGTCGAAATGGCGGTAGGCCAATTGGACGGGGTCGATAAAGAACTGGTCGACGGGCGTCTCCAAACCGAGGGCCAAGCGGTGGAGTGTTCTGCCCCGCGGTCGCTGCCGACCGCTGCACACGGCGCGCACGGTGCGTTCGTCGAGACCGGCGCGCTGGGCAAGCTCGCCAACGGAAACCCCCTTGGCCGCCATCAACCGCTTCAAATTGATCCCGGCATAGTCTTCCACACAACGCTCCCGCCAAACCACACTCAGCCTAATGTACTTCTGTATAGATCAACGCCGGTGCTGTGTCAAGGGGGCGGCCCCACAGGGCTGTTCCTCATGGCCGTTTCGCTTCGAGGTCCAGCGGAGATCGAGAACGCCTGCAAAGCCACTCGCAGGAGGGGTGGCTTATTGTCGTATTGACCCGGAGTGCCCTCTGACCTTATGGTATGTCGCCAATGATGCCAGCGGCCGACCGTACGGATGCGGTCTGTGCCCGGTATCGGGACTACGGGCCTTCCCTTAGGCCCACCCGGCAGGATGCCTGTGCTGCTCCCATGAACCCATTCCCCGTACTACCGCTCGAATTGGATCGGGTTCCGCGTGGCTTGGCCATGGCCCTGGAGCAGGAGGGGGTGCCGGTCTGTACTCGCGGCGAGCACCCAGTGGGGCGGTTTGTGCTTTTCGACGGCCGGCAGCGGCTCAGCCGGCCCCCAGCCGCCTGGCAAGTGCCAATCGATGTCGCTCCCATCCGTCGCGGCTGCGAGGACGACCCCTTCGACGCGATGCTCGATGAGCGTTCCACACGGTGCCGCTGGGAAGTCACGGGCCTGGTGCTGACCGAACAGATCGCCGGAACGGACCGCCGGCAGGTGCGGCGCCGGATCGTCAGCCGGCTGCGCGAACGGATCGAACAGGCCGGGGGTGTGTGGATGACGCTGGCTCCCTACCCGTTTCCGTATCGGAGTAGCGTGAACTTCCGGATCGATTACGACCGTTACGACGCCGGCGATTTCCAAAACACGATGGCGACGATCCGGGACCATGCCGGCGCGACGAGCCATTACGTGGCCGGCGAGGCCTACGAGTCGGCCCCTGAGGCCCTGCGGCAGTTCGAGGGGCTCGATGTCGGTTCGCACGGGTATCGCCATTGCGTCGGCCGTAACGAAAGCGAGAACTACGAAAACGTGAAGCGGGGTATCGACGTACTCCGCCATAACGGACTGGCTCCGTCGGGGTTCAGCGCGCCCGGTGGGCAGTATACGCGAACCTTGGCCGCTGCCCTGGAGCAATTGGCGGTCGGCCACAGCAGCGAGATCGGGCTTGCGTACGACGATTGGCCATTCTGGCCCAACCGGAGTTCCGTGCTCCAAATACCGGTTCACCCGGTCAGTCTGGGGTTGTTCCTTGCCAATGTTCGTGGCGCCGGCGTGCGCCGGGCCGTGGCTGCTCAGCAGGCAGTTCGCGCTGCGGTCGACTATTTCCGGCAGGTTGCGCGGGCGAAGTATCATGCGGGTGAGCCGGTTTTCTTTTACGGGCATTTGACGGGCCGTCTGGGCCATTACCCCCAGGTGATTCGCGCCGTCTTCGATACGGCCGACAGTTTCGCCGCGGTGTGGCCCACCACGCACACCGGCTTTGCCGCCTGGTGGCGTGCCCGGGCAAAGATCGAACTCCGCGTGGAAGGCGATGCGGAACAGTACACGATTTCCGCAAAGGACCTGCCTCGCCGGTGGCCCGTAGCCGTCGAGTATTGGCGCGGCCCGCGCGTGGCACGGCTTCCTTTGACGGGCGGCACAACGCGGTTTTCTCCCGGAGCCGTCGCCTACGAAAACCGCTCGTTCCGACCGACCGCCCAGCCGGTGCGCGTCGAGGCGTCGCACGGATTGCGGCACCACATGCGACGGCTTCTCGACAGGGAACGGCAGATGCCGGACGACGACACCCAATCGCACAACTGGCACCGTTGGGCCGCGCGCACCCTGCGCTGGTTCGGCGGCTAGGCGAGCCCCACATCACGGAGTGCCCTATTCGATGCAAACCCAAACCCTCGACACAGAATCCCTTCGCGTTTCCAAAACCGCGACGCCGATCCGGCGCGTCGACCGGCCTCGCATTTTCCTTGCCGGCAAACTCACCGCACTCGAATCGCCCGGCGGAAGCGAGGTGCAAATGCAGTCGCTGGTTTCCTCGCTGCGGGCGTTGCGGGTCGAGGCGCAGCTTTGGCGTCCCTGGCAGGACCCGCTGGCGGAATGCCACTGTTTGCACCTGTTTGGCAGCCTTCCGGAACATCAGACCCTGATTCAGGCGGCCCGTCGCCAGGGGGTTGCCGTGGTGCTGTCGACCGATGCCTGGCTTGGCCCTGCCAACGGCCGGCATGCGAGTTGGCCCATGCGTCTGGTATCGGGGCTGCGTCAGGCAACTCGGGCAGTGTGCCCCTGGATGCCTTGCTGGCGTCGTCGCCTTTACCATTCCGTGGATGTATTGATTCCCAATTCGCACGCTGAGGCGAAGCAACTCACGCGCGGCTTCGGCGTGCCCAACGAACGCGTCCACATCGCGCCGAAGGGGGCCGCGAGTCGCTTCTCCGACGCCGACCCGCAACCCTTTATCGACGTGGTCGGCGTGCGCAACTTCGTACTTTGCGCAGGACGGATCGAGCCGAGAAAGAATCAGCTTGCCCTGCTGCGCGCCATGCAGGGCACCGGCACCCCGGTGGTCCTTCTCGGCGACGTGGCGCCGGGATGCGAAGCCTATTTCGAGGCCTGCCGCCAGGCAGGCGGCAAGGACGCCATCTTCGTACCACGGCTCAGTCACAACGACCCACTCCTGGCCAGCGCCTATTGCGCCAGCGCATGCCTTGCCCTGTGTAGTTGGTACGAAACGCCCGGACTGGCGGCGCTCGAGGCCGCGATGTCGGGCACGCCGCTGGTGCTGCCTGAAGGCGGCTGCGCCGATGAGTACTTCGGCAGCCTGGCACACTATGTGCGCCCGAACGATATCGGCGGGATTCGCCGCGCCGTGTGCGCGGCCGTCGAACAGGGGCGCAGTCCGCTGCTGGCGGAGCACGTGCGGCATTACCTCACCTGGGAAACCGCCGCGCACATTACGTGCGAGGCCTACGAAAAAGCCCTGAGCCAGCCCGTTGTGCCGGCTCAGGAGCCGGCAGAGGGCAAGGCCGTTGCCGCGGCAGCGTGAACGCGGCTTTACGGAACACTGGGACCGGTCTCGGTGCCTTCGGCGTCGGCAAGCGACAGCGAAGGGGCGCCGTGCCGAGGCATCGGAGCCTCCTGGGGGCTTGCATCCCGTGGCCGCGGCTGAGACAATAAAGAGTAGGGAGGACTTGGCCATGCACATTCCGGATTCTTGCCACCAGTGGCGCTTGAAGATGCAGTCCAATTCGCAAGAGTCCGACGGCGCAGAGCGGCAGGTCCTCCACAACGTGGAGGCTGATCCTTGCACACCCCTCGAGGTGGAAGAGGAGTTTTTTGTCCGCTTGGCAAGGACAAGCCCTTGGGAGAATGCTCCACAGGCTTGGGAAGCTGCAATAAGGATTGTTTGGGGCAACGATCGCAATCCAGACGGCCCGGATCGGTTCTACTGCGTGGGCCGGATTGTCCCGGAAGACCGAATGCGCACCTTGATCCGCTTCACTCCCGTAGCCGACTGGAGCCGGAATCTCGACAAAGAGGCACCGCAACGCGCGTCCGGTATCGCCCAGCGAACCGGAGTCTTGCAAAGCAGCTCCTTGGCCGCCGTGGGGGGATCCGCGGCGAAACTGTGGCCTGCCGACCTCAGCCCTAAACAGAGAGCGGCATTATGCAGCGACTTAGCTCAGGAGTATCCCACGGGGCACTCCGGCGGGATAGCATGGGTTGCCGACGCTGCCGACGTGCCTTGGCAGGACGATCGATTGCGACCCGTTCTCCGCCGACTCGGTCTCCCGCACTTCGAGCACGATATTTGGGTGTTGATGTTGAGGTATAATCGTAATGACCTGAATCGTACGCTCCACGTTCCCCGCGCGTTCGACGGGATCAACTGCCCGGGTTTTGCCGTCCAGACAGACTGCGACGCGCCGACGGGGATGACAAGGCCGACGCCGGAAGCCGGGGAAGGATCGCTCGGCTACCCGGAAGCCGTTCATCGCAATCGCATGATGAAGATCAGTGTCATAGCTTTGAGGCAAATCGATGGCCATACTTCCTGAGCATGCCCGACAATGGGCAAGCCGTTTTACGCCCGACGAATTGGCCGGACAGGTCCACGACCGTCTTCTGGCCTCGACCCCGGTGCCGCTTGGTCATGGCAAAGTGGAAGAGTTCCCGGAGGACGTCGTCATTGCCCTCTTGCAGGACAAGGCAATCGCGGGAGAGTGGCGCAAGGCAGTTGCGCGCGGGTGGACGCAGGCTCGTTACGCGGTGCAGGTGGTCCTGGAACCGCCGGAACTCGAACCGGACGACGAAAAGCGGCAATCGCTCCAGGAACCGTTCACCCGAGTCTTCCGCGTGGCCGAGTTGACCAGCCATCCCTTGCTTCGCAACGGTGTGCGCTCGGCGTTGCCGCTCGTGGTGGCCACGCCCAGCTATGCCACCGTACGGCAAGTGCAGCAGGTAGTCGCTGCGGCGATCGCCTATCCAGACGAGGTGGACCGGGAAACATGGATAAGAGCACTGCACACAAGAGAGGAGATTGCCGCCTTCGCGTTTCGCATGCTCCTTGTCATCGATCGCCACGCTGCGTCAAAGATTACCGATCATTTCACTTGCCTGCTCGAAAGGCAGTTCGTGGACGGTTGGAATCTTGATGTATGGTTCCTAGGCGAATACGTACGCACCGCCGGCATGATGGAGGCGATCAGGCAAGGGATCGAGCGGTTTCTCACAAAGCACCCTGAGAAGTGGGCTGATGTCCTGTTGAACTGTAATGGCAATCCATGTTGGCCGAACGATGTGGTCCAGCAGTTTCCGCGGCGCCAGCGAGATTGCATCATACACCATCTCCGGGTGGGGTTCCTCCGTCCCGTCGCGTTGGATCGGTTGGGTATCTACGATTTGGGCAAAGGCACGACGGACGAGCTTGACCGGATTGAGTGTTCCGAGGAATCCACATTCAAGCCCGAGTGGAGCGTTTATCGGAACCATCCGCTGCTATCCGAGTTAGCTTCCCAACGCGAATACGGCGAAAAGGCATTCGGTCCAGGCGGCCGGAGCAACGACCCAACGCACGAAACCATCAGATACACCAAGGTATGAACGGATGTTGGACCAAGAAACGATAACCGGCATTGAGCCGATGGATAGCGACCTTCACAAGTTGTTGGCGCTCGTCGGGGACAGCCAACGGCTCGCTGCCGCGAAACAAGCAGCCGCGAACGAGGAGTTGAGTTTCGAAGAGTTGGATTCACGTATTTCTCGAGATGTAATCCGGATCATCGTCGCCCTCTCGGATGATGACGAGGTCGCGGCCTTTGCTTCGCAGGCGCAGGAGGCGCCCGCAAAGGCAACGCTGCAACGCGCCGCCCGACTTGTTCGCGAGCATTTCCCACGGCTGTACCATCATCCCGCCGTTGTACGAGAAATGCGCCGCAAGATGGATCGGGCAACCCGCGGCGCCGAAGACAAAGAGGGAAAGATCAACGGTGTGTACTGGG
>SKZG01000365.1 GCA_007127495.1 Planctomycetales bacterium | reverse complement strand
GATCAGCCTTTACCCTGGTCGAGCTTCTGGTGGTCATTACGATCATCGGCATCTTGATTGCGCTTTTGCTGCCGGCGGTGCAGGCGGCCCGCGAGGCGGCGCGGCGGACGCAGTGTGCCAACAACCTGAGGCAAATCGGGATCGGGCTGGCTGCGTACGAAAGCGCCCACGGCATGTTTCCGCCCGGCCGCGTCGGCTGCGACGGGATCAACACGTGGATTTGCGACGGGCGCAATGTGGCCGGCCGCTGTGGGGGCAGCGCCTTCGTCCACCTCCTCCCGCACCTGGAACTGACCGCGCTGCAGGAGAAGTTCGGCCTCGATCGAGGCGGCGTTTGGAACGTGCATCCGCACCACAATAATCCCTGGCGCAGCGACCCCGACAAGACATTCGCCGTCGGCCAGCGGCCGGCGGTGTACGTTTGCCCGTCCGATTCCACCAAGCCCGTGGCGGAAAACCACTACAACACGCCCTTTCCCGCCGCCACGGGCAGCTACGCCCTGGTGGCCGGGACCAACGGCCCGTCGTTTGGAATCGATTCTTATAACGTGAAGCTCCGCAACACGGGCCTGTTCCTCTATGCCGTGCCGCGGTTCGTTGCCCACGTGCGCGACGGGCTGTCGAACACGCTGGCCGTGGGCGAGGTGTACGACGGCCACACGGTCTTGGGGTCGAACATCTGGTCGTTCCACACGCGTCACCTCGACACGTCCCGAACCACAGAGAATCCATTGAACACGCCGCAGGGATCCGGCACGCAACTGGGGAGTGGCGATCAGTTGTACGGGGCGAACGGCGCCTTCGGCAGCCGGCACCCGGGCGGAGGGCAGTTCCTCTTCGCGGACGGCCACGTCACGTTCCTCAGCGAGGGCATCGACCTGGACACGTACCGCGCGCTGTCGACGATCAGCGGCGGGGAGCCCATTGGAGTGTATTGAGGCCTGCGGCGCCTCGAAAGGAGATTGCCGGTGAAGTACCATCCCACCCCGCTTTTCGCCCTGTGGCTGCTCGCGTGCGCCGCGATTGCCGCGGGACTTTGCGGCTGCCGCGACGGGCGGCCCACGCGCGTGCCGGTGGCCGGCCGCGTGCTGATCGACGGCGAGCCGCTCGGGCACGGTCACGTGCGGTTCGTGCCCGAGGGGGCCCGGCCTTCCGGCGGGCTTCTCGACGGCGACGGCCGTTTCTGTCGCCATGTTTCTGTCCGAGCGCAAGGAAATCCGACGTTGACGCGGTAGCGGGCGGTTCCCTCTTCACCCTCCCGCGCAGCGGGAAGTTTGCAAATGGCCCGGCCACCAGCCCGATGAAAACCGGACGCTAGCGCGTTGCGGCTGATTTGCTGAAAACCGGACGCTAGCGCGTTGCGGCTGATTTGCCGAAAACCGGACGCTAGCGCGTTGCGGCTGATCGTGGCCCGGCCCCCAGCCTGACGAAAACCGGACGCTAGCGCGTTGCGGCTGATTTGCCGAGCCGGACGATCACTTGACATCGCGCTGTGTTGGAATGATACTGGAAACAGCGGCGGGTGGCGAACTCCGCCCGCGCCGCATCCTGTGGACGGGTACCGACCCCTGTTGAGCCAACCGATGAGCGAATCCATTCCCATTGAGAAGCAGTTGAGCGACTTCCGTCGCGACCTGGAAACCCTGGGCCAGGAACTACGGAAGGTGATTGTCGGCCAGGACGAAGTGATCGAAGGGCTCCTCACCACCGTGGTGGTCGGGGGGCACCTGCTGATCGAGGGCGTTCCCGGGCTGGGCAAAACCGTGCTCGTGCAAACGCTTGCCGACGCGCTCCAACTGACCTTTCAACGCATCCAGTTCACGCCCGACTTGATGCCCGCCGACCTGATCGGAACGCACGTGGTGATGGAAAACGCCCAGGGGCGAAGGACCTTTGAGTTCCAGAAAGGCCCGCTGTTTTCACACCTCATTCTGGCCGACCACATCAACCGCGGGCTGCCGAAAACGCAATCGGCGCTGCTGGAAGCGATGGAGGGGAGCGAGGTGACCGTTTCGCACGAGTCGTTCACGTTGCCCCAGCCGTTCTTTCTGATGGCGACCCAGAATCCCATGGACACCGAAGGCGCCTTCCCGCTGCCCGAGCCCGAGTTGGACCGCTTCCTGCTGAAGCTCTACAGCGTGCCGCCCACCGAGGACGAGCTGGAGCAGATTCTCCAGCGAACCACCGAAGGCGAGCCGGCAGAGGCGCGGAAGGTGCTCGACGGCAAGCGGCTTCTCGAAATGCGCGAACTGCTCAGGAAGACGCCGGCGGGCGTTGGCGTTCGCCGCCGCGCGGCGGCCCTGTGTGCGGCCAGCCAGCCGGCGTCTGCCGGCGCGCCGGAAATGGTGCGCCGCTACGTGCGATACGGAGCGAGCCCGCGGGGGGCGCAGGCCCTGGTTCACGGCGCGAAGGTTCGCGCCGTGATGGCCGGCCGAAGCAGCCCGACGGAGGACGACGTCCACGCCGTGGCGCACCCCGCCCTGCGGCATCGGCTCCTGCTGAACTACGAGGGGCAGGCCGAGGGGATCGATCCCGACCGTCTCGTCGACGGCCTGCTCGAAGCCGTCGGGGCGGGCGCCGTTGCCGCGCAGGCCCCCTAGCCGAACGCCCTTGCCGCCCATGAGCCATCACGACCATGCCCTGGAACCCGTCTTCCAGCCCGAATGGCTGGCCCGGTTCCAGTATCTAGCGCTGAAGGCCCGGCGCTGCGGCCCCGGCCCGCTGCTCCGGATGCCGCGCCGAACGCTGCCCGGCGGCGGAACCGAGGCCACCGCCGTACGCGATTACACCCCAGGCGACTCGCTTCGCTACGTCGATTGGAACCTGTGCGCGCGCCGCGACGAGGTGCTGACGAAGACCTTCGAGGGCGAAGCCGACCGGAACCTGGCCGTCCTGTTGGATGCCTCGCGCAGCATGGGCGACGGATGCGCGGGCTATGGGGCGTCCGGCGAGGCGGCGGGGGCAAAGTTCCGGCTCGCGAGGCACATTGCCGCGGCGGCCGGCTGCTGGGCCCTGAACCATTCCGCGATGTTCAGCCTGGTGGCGTTCGCCGGAACACTGGGCCCGAGCCTTCCCGGCCTGCGAGGGCGGTGGCACACCGTCCGGCTGCTGCGATTCCTCGAAAGCCTGCCGCTCCAGGACTCGCCCACCGACCTGCACGGCGCCGTCGCCGCGTTTGTGCGGCGCCGGCAGCGTCGCGGGCCGGTCATCGTGATCAGCGATCTGCTCGACCACCGAGGCTTCCACGCGGCGGTCGACCTGCTTCGCTACCACG
>SKZG01000304.1 GCA_007127495.1 Planctomycetales bacterium | reverse complement strand
TGGGCTCTGCCAACCGCGAAAAGATTGCCTTGATCTTTTCGTATTCGGCGACTGCCCGACCGCAGCGGATTTCCATCGCGGCCCGGCCGTGTTCCAGCTCTTCAATTCGAGCATGGCATTCGCGCAGGGCGTCAGCGATTTGGCCGGCCGGGGCACTCCACGAATGATTGCGAGGAAGTGGGGGGGGTAAACCGGGCCCGGAAGCGGTTACCCCCGTGGACGAGGCCAGCCTGCAAAGCGCGGCCACGTGCTGCTCAATTTGGCGCTGACTGCGGCGCGAACGCAGTATCCAGGCGGTCGCGGCCAGCCCGGTTGCAAGGAAGCCAAGCGCCAACATGCCGACGCGTGTCGCCGGCGAGCCCGCCCCCAACGGCCAAGCCGTTACCAAGGCGACGCTCACCGACGCCGAAACGATCAGTGCCGCCACGGAAAGCACCATGCCTGTTCTCAACTCGTTCATCACTTACTCGCCTAAGGGCCTCGCACCGCCTCGTGAACGGTTCCAAGGGATCGCTTCCAGAAACACCGTTCCAAACTGCTACCCATTAAAAGGTAGGACAGTCCCTCGGGGTTGTCCAACGAAATCGCCCAAAGTAGATCGTCGGCTCATGGGCGGGATGCGGCATGGTACGCAAAAAGCCCGATTTTCTCGCGCCTCAGCCATAACCGGCCCGTTTTTCCTCGGCAGCGCTGGGGCGCGAGTATCGCGGTGCAAGGGTCCACAAGTCGTCGCGACGGCCGGCGGCGTAGTCCTGGGCGGCCAGCGCGGCAACATGCCGGGCGGTTGGCGACCAGTCGCTCGGGGGCGGAGTTCGAACAGAAACGGGAAGCCGATCCACGACTTTGCTGAGCACCGGACCGGTCACCACACTGTCCGGCGGCAACTCGGCCAGCCACCGCTCGGCGTCTACGAGCGCGGCGGCGCCGAGCGGTTGCGGGCATCCCGAGCCGGAACGACCGAACTGCCGGACCACCCACTGCCCGCGTTGGGCGTCGACGGCCGCCCAGAGTGTACCCTCCTCGGGTGGGGTTGCGGCGGCGATTGTCGCAAGCGTGTCGATGCCGAGGACCTCTGCGCCCGCCGCATAAGCAAACATCTTGGCTGCAACCACCCCCACCCGAAGACCGGTAAAGGAGCCGGGCCCCACGCTGACGGCAACGAGGTCGACATCTTGGGGACGCCACTGGACGGACGCAAGCAGGCTTTTGGTGAGTGGGGCAAGCGATTGGGCACTTCGCAGGGCCGAATCGCCACTTCCCGACGCCAAGAGACCGTGGTCAATGGCAATCGCCACAGTAGGAATCCTTTCCGTAGTTTCGAAGGCGAGGATTCTCATAAGAGATAGGGGCTCGTACTGGCCCCTTGACCCTCTCGGCTTGGGGGAATAAACTGAATGAATGTAGGCGGGAAAGGTTGAACCATTCGGGCTGTGCTCCATCGAAGATGTAGGGTCCCTGTCCCCTTTTTCGGACAGACTCCTAGTGTGCCATATTGTGCCGTCCGAGTCGAGCGGTGGGAGTCCAAAGCGTGAGAAAGGCCATCATTAGCGACATTCACAGCAACCTCGAGAGTCTCGAGGCTGTGCTGGCCGACATTGCCACCCAGAATGTCGACGAGATTTATTGTCTGGGTGATATCGTCGGTTACGGGCCGAATCCCCGCGAGTGCATCGACCGCGTCATGGATTGCCGTATTTGCCTGTTGGGCAACCACGACCAGGGCGCCATGTTCGATCCGGAAGGTTTTAATTCCGGCGCGGAGCGGGCGATTTTCTGGACACGAAACCAGTTGGAGAATTCCAGCCGGGGGCCCGACCAGCACCGCCGCTGGGATTTTCTGGGCGAATTGCCTCGCACCTGTCAGGAGGGCGATTTGCTGTTCGTCCACGGCTCCGCCAGAAATCCCTTGAACGAGTACGTCTTTCCCGAAGACATCTACAACCGACGCAAACTAGAGAAGATTTTTTCGTTGATTCCCCGATACGCCTTCCAAGGACACACCCACGTGCCCGGCGTGTTCACTGAAAATTGCAACTTCCTTAGCCCGGAAACGATCGACGACGAGTACCGCCTCGGGGAGGAGAAGGTCATGGTGAACGTCGGTTCGGTGGGGCAGCCGCGGGATGGCAACCCGCGATCCTGCTACTGCGTTCTCGATGGCGACCTGTTGCAGTTTCGGCGAGTGGAGTACCCGGTCGAGCAAACCATCGAGAAGATCTACGCCGTACCTGAGTTGGACAACTTTTTGGGCGACCGGCTGCGCGACGGGCGATAGGCGGGGCCATGCGGTTTTTGCAGAGAGAGGTACGGCCCGCTTGGTTCTTCGAAGGCCCTCAACCATCGCGGTACATTCCGGCATAGGTCGGCTTCGCCCGGAAGCTGCCATTGCACGATTTTGAGTCCGGGCGACAATAGACTATTTTGCAGCGAACCTCGCGGGGCCCTGGAAGGCCGCCGCCGAGCACCTGCGCCGTCCCCCAAAAGGTCCCGCGCTCATGCAGCGTCGTCCCGCTCCCTTTCCCGCTACGAACTTCCTGCTGTTCATTTTGCTGTCGTTCGGGGTTTTGATCCTGAACCTCTGGCTGATGGCGCGCATTGAGCCCCCCATGGAAGAGGAGGTCGTTGACCGCCCCATTGTGGAACGGCCCGATCGCGAGGCGCCGCGAAGGAAGCCCGCCGAACCCGTCGAGGACGATGCCCGCCTGCCGCTTGACGGGCCGCCCCGCGACGAGCCCGAGCCGCTCCCCGACCTCGTTGCCGCGCCGGAGACACCGGTTCGATGGTTCACGTTGGGCTCTATCGACCCGGACTCACCGTATCGCATGTTGGTGACGCTCAGCAATCGGGGCGCCTCGCTGGTGCGGCTGGAACTCAACAGCCCGCGATACCGCGACTTGGAGTACTTCGTCCTTCCGGAAGGCGTGCAGTACCGCGGTGGCTATCTGGGCCATGTGTCGGCGGAAGCCACGCCGGGCGCCCAGGGTTGTCCGGTGCAGGTGGTTGGCCCGGGAACGCCTGCCGAAAAGGCCGGAATCCGGCCCGGCGACGTGATTACCGCGATCGATGACATCGCGGTGACCGGCCCGGATTCGCTCGAAGCCGCCCTGGCCGAACGATCGCCCGGCGCGACGGTCGTGGTGAGCGTGATCCGGGACGAGCAACCGCTGCAACTGCCGGCCACCTTGACGCGCCATCCGATGCAGGTGATTCGTCCGGAAGGCGACGACCCGCTTTCCATGCTCTTCACTTTTCGGCAGTTGAATGACCACCAGCTTCC
>SKZG01000323.1 GCA_007127495.1 Planctomycetales bacterium | reverse complement strand
GTCCACCATCGCACCACCGGGGGCAACCTTCTGGTTGCCGACGGCTATTTGCTTCTTGCGTCCGAAACCGAGTTGATTGCGCTGGGCGATACGTCCCACGCCGAGCAACAACCCGGAGCGGTAACCACCCGCCACCCAATGGCGGACAAAGTGGTCCAACATAGGGCCGGACCATCACCCTGAACCGAAGTGTTGAGAAACCATGCTCGAAGACCAAGACATTCAAGCAGTCGAAGAACTGCACGAGGCGTACCGGCTGATCACGGAGCAATTAAGCCGGGTCATCGTGGGGCAGAAGCAAGTCATCGAAGAGCTTCTGATTGCCATGTTCGCCCGCGGACATTGCCTGCTGGTGGGGGTTCCGGGGCTGGCCAAGACCCTCTTGATCCGTTCCCTGGCCGACACGCTGGACCTGAAGTTCCGACGCATCCAATTCACGCCCGACCTGATGCCGTCGGACATCACCGGCACGGAAGTGATTCAAGAAGATCGCGAATCGGGCATCCGCTCCCTGCGGTTCATCAAGGGTCCGATCTTCGGCAACATTATTCTGGCCGACGAAATCAACCGCACCCCGCCCAAGACCCAGGCCGCGTTGCTGGAGGCCATGCAGGAGCATCAGATCACCGCCGGTGGCGAAGCCCATCGGCTCGAAGAGCCCTTTTTCGTACTGGCCACGCAGAATCCGATCGAGCAGGAGGGCACCTATCCGCTGCCCGAGGCCCAGCTCGACCGTTTCATGTTCAATACGTTCATCGACTATCCCGAACACGACGAAGAGTTCGATATCGTCAAGCGGACCACGGCCGACATCGAGCCGGAGGTGACGACCGCGCTCGCCGGGCCGAGAATTATCGGGCTTCAGCGCATTGTGCGGCGGGTGCCGGTGGCGGATCACGTCGTCCATTACGCATTGGAGCTGGTGCGAAACAGCCGCCCGAACCAACCCGGCGCCCCAGACTTGGTACGTCAATACATAAGCTGGGGCGCCGGCCCCCGCGCCAGCCAGTACTTGGTACTGGGGGCGAAAGCGCGGGCGGTGCTCCACGGCCGGTTTCACGCCGAGACCGCCGATATCCGCGCCGTGGCCGCGCCCGTCTTGCGACACCGCATTATGACCAACTTCAACGCGGAGGCCGAGGGAATCAGACCGGACCACGTGATCCGCCGACTGATCGAACAGGCCGCGCAGAAACAGGATGAGGCCGTCGCCGGTGGACGACTCCCGAAAGTATTTAGATCCGAAGGTTCTCAGTCGGCTTAACGGCCTGGCACTGCGGGCCAAACTCGTGGTGGAGGGCTACGTTTCCGGCGTCCACCGCAGCCCTTTTCACGGCTTCTCCGTCGAGTTCGCCGAGCACCGGGAATATGCGCCCGGCGATGACCTCCGTTATCTCGACTGGAAGGTTTTCGGCCGGACGGACAAGTTCTATCTGAAACAGTACGAAGAGGAAACGAATCTGGCGTGCCACCTGTTGGTCGATACCAGCGAGAGCATGACATACCGCAGCGAGGCTGCTTCCATGTCGAAGCTCGATTACGCTTGCTGCGCGGCGGCGTCGTTGGCGTACCTGATCCTGCACCAGCAGGACAGCGTGGGCTTGGTCACGCTGGACCGCACTATTCGCTCCCTCGTGCGGCCCAGCGCGAACCCGTCGCACCTGGAACAACTGATTGCCGTCATGGAAGGCGCGGTTCCGGAAAAGAAGACAGCCCTGGGGCCTATTTTTCACGAGTTGGCGGGCCGGTTCGGCAAGCGCGGCATCGTCATTGTGCTGAGCGATCTCTTTGATGACGTCGAGGCGATGGTCAAGGGGTTAAAGCACCTGCGGCATCGGCGGCACGAGGTGGTGCTCATGCACGTACTCGATCCGGCCGAACTGGAGTTTCCCTTCGAGCAGACCATGCTGTTCCGCGGCCTGGAGCAGGCGCCGCAGGTGATTGCCGAACCGCGCTCGCTGCGGCGCGCCTATCTGGAGGAGTTCAACGCGTACGTTCGGCGGCTCAAATACGCCTGCCGCGCGAATCGCATGGACTATGTGCAGTTGCAAACCGACCATTCCTTGGCCGTGGTCCTTTCCAGTTACCTGGCATCGCGAGGACGCCGTTAGCGTAATCTCATGCTTGCTCCATTGCCCTGGTTACTGGCTTTCGGTTTCGTCAATCTGCCCTTGCTAGGCTGGTTGGCGGCGGCGGCTGCGCCCACTCTCATCCATCTTTGGATGCGGCGCCGGTACCGAGAGTCGCACTGGGCGGCGATGGAGTACCTGCTGGCGGCGGTGAGGAAACAGTCGCGCCGGTTGCGGCTCGAGCAATGGTTGCTCTTGGCCGTGCGTACCCTCTTGGTGGTCTTCGTGGTACTGGCGGTTGCGCAACCGTTTCTCGAACGCCCACTGTTGGGTCGTGTCCCCGGCGGTCACACGCATCGAATACTCGTGCTTGACGGTTCGTTGTCGATGGCCTACCAGCCGACCGAACAGACCCGATTTGCCCGTGCCAAGGAGATTGCGCGCGAAATGGTTGAAAACGCGCCGGTGGGCGATGCGTTCACCGTCCTGCTGATAACGTCGCCACCCCAGGTGGTCGTCGGCACGCCCGCTCGGGCTGGCGACGAGTTGGCAGCCGAAATCGAAGCCCTGCGCCAGTCGCACACCGCAGCCGACTTGCGCGCCCTAGTGCCGCGCGTTCGCGAGGTCCTGGAAACGGCTCAACGCGAAAGCCCACGACTGGTGCGCCACGAAATCTACTTTCTGACCGACCTGCAACGCGCCGCATGGGCGCCTGACGATTCCAAGGCAGCCCAGGCCGACCTTCAGCGCCAAGTAGCCAAGTTGGCCGAGGCAGCTACACTCGTCGTGATCGACGTAGGCCAGCCGATGGCCGACAACCTGGCGGTGGCTGACCTGCGACTCCTTACGGCGCCGGCCATTGCAGGGCGCACCTGCCGATTCGAGGCGAACGTGAAGAGCTTCGCGGCGGGGGCCGTGTCGCAACAATCGGTGGAGTTGCTCGTCGACGGGCGCCGGGTGGCGCAGCGATATGTCGACGTGCCGGCTGGCGGTGAGGCCACCGTACAGTTCGAATACCGCTTTGACCGGCCGGGCGATCGTGCCGTTGAGGTGCGCGCCGAGGGCGATTCGCTGCCTGTAGACAATCGCCGTTACCTTGCCGTGCCGGTGCATCGAAGTGTGAGGGTATTGTGCATTGAGGGGCGCCCCTCAGGCGAGCCGTTCGGCGGCCCCGGCGCCTACCTTGCCGTTGCCCTCGCGCCCAACGAT
>SKZG01000475.1 GCA_007127495.1 Planctomycetales bacterium | reverse complement strand
GCCGTCGCCGGTGCGCGAGACGACCTTCCAATCGCCCATCCTCAGCCCTCGGTGCCCCGCGTGCTCGAGGTAAACGAACTCTCGCTGGATTTCCACGTCGGCGTTCAGCGCCGGCACGAGGCTGCGGCCCGGCAGAGGCGGCGCGCCTGGGGCGGGTGGCTCGTGCTCAATGCCGGCCGCCTCCAGCAGGGTGGGCAGGATGTCGACGAAATGGCCGGGCGTGGTGCGCATCTGCCCGGCGGCCTGCCGGTCGATGCCGGCCGGCCAGTGGACGATCAGCGGCGAGGCGGCCCCGCCCTCGTGCGTCCAGTGCTTGTGCAGCCGCAGCGGCGTGTTGGCGGCCGTCGACCACCCCGGGCCCAGGCACAGATAGGTGGCGGCCGAACCGGGGGGCGCGTCGGCGTCGTGCCCGTCGCCGCGGACGATGATCTCGGCGCTGGCGCCGTTGTCGGACATATACATGACGATGGTATTCTCTCGGTCGCCCATCGCCTCGATTTGCGCGAGCACGCGGCCGACTTCCTGGTCCATCCGATCGATCATCGCCGCGTGGATGGCCATTTTCATCGACTGGAACCGTTGCTGCTCGGCCGTGAGGGTATCCCAGGGTACGGCTCGCCCCACTTCGCCCGGCCCGAACACCGCTTCGAGCGAAAGCCGGACCCACGACGGACCTTTCCGCTGGGTTATTGGGCCGAACTGCTGCTGCATGTCGCGGCTGATCATGTTCCAACCGGGCACGACCTCGGATTCGAGCGGGGGAAGCTGCACGTGTTCGGGCACAACGCCCATCGCCTTCATGCGCTCCAGCCGGCGGCGGCGGATTGCGTCCCAGCCGGCATCGTACTTGCCCGCGTACTTGTCGATGTCTTCTTGCAGAGCGTGTAGCGGAAAGTGCGGCGCCGTGAACGCCAGGAACGTCAGCCACGGCTTGCCCTGGTGTTCCGTAGCGTGCTGCTTGAGGAACTCGATGGCCCGGTCGGCCATTTCCGTGGTCGTGTAGTAGTTGGTTCCCGGCTCGACCGGCGGCAGCGGCTTGTCGTCGAGCAGGTGGGCGCGGGGCGAGAAGAAGCGGTCCTGGTCGCGCATGCGGTACGAGCGGTCGAACCGGCCATCGGCCACCGGCCGGTCTTCCAGCCGGATGTGCCACTTGCCCGAGTGGTAGCTACGGTATCCGGCGCCCTCCAGGTAGTGCGGCAGCATGCGCGCCCAAGGCGGCATGCGGCCGAATTGGCCGCGCAACGGGTCCATGCGCACCTGCTGGGCGTAGTAGCCGGTCAGCAGGGCCGCCCTGGACGGCCAGCAGCGGGCCGTCGAGTAGAAGTGCGTGAACCGGACGCCGTCCTCCGCCAGCCGATCGAGGTGGGGCGTTTCGATCTCTCCACCGTAGCAACCCAAGTCGGAGTAGCCGGCGTCATCGGCCAGAATGATCAGAAAGTTGGGTCGGGCGGGAGAACGTCCCTCCGGCGACGCCGCCGGCAGGGCACCGGGTGAAGTCGATAGCACCATCAGCAGGGCACCGGCACAGCTCGTGATCCGTCGCATTTGCATGGTCAAGTCCAGGGATAGAGTCTTTGGGGAATCAAGGAGAGTTTGGGATTCGCGGTGGTTTGGGCTGCCGGTCGGCGCAGCTTGTAATTGTTAGCGTAACGTCTCGCGAGATTCGAAGCAAGCATGCAAAGTGCAGTTCACCGCTAAGCAATTACGCTTTGGCGCGGCCTACCCCGCCTCGGCCACCGCGAACCCGAGCGCCTCGATCATGCGGTAATCGTCTTCCGGCGGTTGGCCCTTGCACGTGAGGTAGTCGCCTACAAAGATCGAACTGGCCGCGTACAGGCCCAGCGGTTGAAGCGGACCGAGATGCTCCTCCCGGCCCGCGGCGATTCGCAGCTCGGCGGGCGGATTCGCCAAACGCATCAGTGCCAAAACCTTGAGGCAATGCCGCGGATCCAGTTGCCGCACGCCCTCCAGCGGCGTGCCGGGAACCGGCAGCAGAAAGTTGATCGGCTGGGCCTCGACGGCCAGCTCGCCGAACGTGCGGGCGAGTTCCACGACGTCGGCGGCCTCTTCGCCCATGCCCACGATGCCGCCGGAGCAAATTTCCATGCCCGCCGCCCGAACGGCCCGAAGCGTTTCGAGCCTTTGGTCGTAGTCGTGCGTAGTGCAAATGCTCGGATAGAAGCGGCGGCTTGTGTTCAGGTTGTGGTTGATGCGGTCCACACCGCATTGCTTCAGTCGCTCGGCTTGCTCCCCCGAGAGGAAGCCCGGCGAAAGGCAAACCTTCAGCGGCCATCGGGCCTTGATTTCCGGAACGACCTGAGCGATGACGTCCAGGTCGTGGTCGCCTGGGCTGCCCCCGGAAAGAACGGTACAGTAGGTTCTTGCACGGCGCTGGGCGGCCATGCGAGCCCCGTCGAGCAGCGCGTCCGGCTCCACCAGGCTATAGCGGGGAATCTCGGCACACGACACCCGCGATTGCGAACAGTAGCCGCAATCCTCGCCACACAACCCGCTCTTGGCGCTGATCAAAAAGTTCAGGTGGACCCGGTTGCCGAAGAACCGATGCCGCACAGTGTAGGCGGCGCCCAGCAGGTTGAGCAGTTCGGTGTCGGGCGCGGCGAGAACCGCCAGGCCCTCGTCCTCGGTGAGCCGATGCCCTGCGAGCACCTGTTCCGCCAGTTCGTGCCAGTGTCGGGTTGTCATAAATTCGCAAATTCGGGGATACGAACCGATTATGGTGGTTTACGCAGTTTCGATGGGCGGCCCGGCTTTCCTGGGCGGAGGTTGTGCGACCAACGGTGCGCTCGAGACGCTCCACAAACGTCGTAAGGCCCAAAGGATAGCCGGTGCGGGCATGTTCTCGCAAGTCGTGCAGTTCCTCCTCCGGCATCGGACTGTCGAGGAATCCCCGGGTGGCAGAAGAACGTTTGCTGCCGACCATTCCCCCGCTGCGTCATGATGCGGCAAACCAGGCACCACCAATCTAGCTACTCTAAGCATGCCTCCAACCTAGCCGATATTGCCCAGAGTGTCAATATCGGTTCGTGTCCCCGGTATCGACGGGCAGCCCCCTGCTGGAAGCCACCATCGATCTGGTGACCGAACGGCATCGCGACTTGCTCAAACGGGGCGCAATCCTCGTCGACGAGACCGACCCCGGCCAAGACGTCCGCACGCTGGTGTACCTCGAACACGCCGTCCAGGACGCCCGGGTCGACCGCGCCGGCCAGCGCCGCGTCGTGTCGAAGCAAATGCAGTTCGTCGAGATCGACAACGCCG
>SKZG01000111.1 GCA_007127495.1 Planctomycetales bacterium | reverse complement strand
GGGAGTTCCCCACACACCCGGCACCCGCGAATATCTCACCTGCGAAGCCGGTGAGGTCGAGCTCTCCGCGGCCGGCGAGCGCTGGCGGCTCGGTCCCGGCGCACGGTCAGGTCCAGCACGGTGCGAACACTCGTTTTGCGCTCCGCGCCGCTGGTTTCGAAGCTTCGGAAGTCGTGCCTCCCGCAAAGCGGCTCAGCGGCGCGGCGCATGGCTTCGGCATCGAGCCGTCCATAGGGGTACTGCCAGGCGAACCGGCGAGCGAACACGTCGCGCACCGTTCCGTCGTAAATGAGGTAGCGGTACCGCTTGCGGCGCGCATCGCGGATGGGGTGGAATCCCGTCGCGGCCTCGGCCACCTCGAGCACGGCCACGTCGTGCGGAAGGTTCGCGTTCAACGCGCGCCGCAGCACCTCGCAGGTTAGCGACACGTTTGCAGAAAAGCCGGCGACTTGGCCCAGCGCGTGAACGCCCGCGTCGGTCCGGCCGCTTGCCACGGCGCGGGGTCGCCGGCCGGTGACCGTTTCGATCGCCCCTTCCAGGGTCTCTTGGATCGTCGGCCGCCCCGGCTGGACTTGCCAACCGGAGTAGGCCGTGCCGTCGTAGGCGAGGGTCAGCTTGAAAGTGCGCACGTGGCAGTTCAGGCGAAAGGGACCGAGGCGTTATCCGGCCTTTGCCAGCAACAATTCCGCGATCTGAACGGCGTTGGTCGCCGCGCCCTTGCGCAGGTTGTCGCTGACGCACCAGAAGATCAACCCATTTGGGCAGGTAAGGTCTTCCCGGATCCGCCCGATGAACGTTTCGTCGTGCCCGTCACCCGTGAGCGGCATGGGGTAGACCTTGTTTTCCAGGTCGTCCACCACTTGCAGTCCAGGTGTGGCGGCGAACAGTTCGCGCGCCTCCTCGACGGAAATCTTGCGTTCGGTTTCCACCAGAATCACCTCGCTGTGGCAGTTCGAAACGGGAACGCGCACACACGTGGCCGACACCTGGATCGACTGGTCGCCGAGGATCTTCTGGGTTTCCCAGGTCATCTTCATTTCCTCGGAGGTGTAGCCATGTTGCTTGGGCCGGCCGATTTGGGGGATGCAGTTGAAGGCGATCGGGTAGGCGAACTCCTCGTATTCGTAGGGCTTGCCTTCGAGTTTGGCACGCGTTCCGCCCAGCAGGTCGCGCGTTCCGCCCACACCCGCTCCGCTGGTGGCCTGGTACGTGCTCACCACCACGCGGCGCACCCGCCCGGCGTCGTGCAAGGGCTTCAGCGCCTGGACCATCTGCGTTGTGGAGCAGTTCGGGCTGGCGATGATGCCCCGGTGCGAGTCGAGCGCCTCGGGGTTCACTTCCGGGATCACGAGCGGGACGTTCGGGTCCATGCGGAAATAGGCGCTCTCGTCGATGACTACGCACCCGCGCTCGACCGCCTGGGGCACCAGTTCGCCGGCGACCTCGTCCGGCGTGCTGCTGATGGCAAGCTCGACGCCTTCGAACGATTCGGGGCGCAGCTCTTCGACGACCACGCGCTTCCCGGCAAACTCCAGCTCCTTGCCGACCGATCGGGCGGAGGCCAGGAAACGGATCGTCTGATGCGGAAGCCGGCGGCTCTCAAGCAGTTGGCGGATCAACGTCCCGACGGCGCCAGTAGCGCCGACGACGGCGATGTGATCGAACACGGGGTTCTCCTCAGGTAGGGTGGGTTCGTATGGCTCTTCTGTTGCTGGGTGCCGGCCGCTTCCGTGGAACAGGCGCACGCCGTGTGCCGTCTCTGAGACGAAACATGCCTGGATCGAGAACGCAAGAGCCGTTTGTATCGCAGGCCGACGCCCAGCGAATAATGGCAAACGCACCATTATGCGCATTGTCGCAAACGGTTTCAAGCGGGGGCGGTATGGGCAGTACACCAACCACCGATTGCCAGGGACCATGGCGAGAGCAGTAGGACGGAGTGCTGAGTGCTCGGGGCGGCACTCAGCACTCCGTAGTCCGTACTCCGTAGCAGTCTTCCCCTCCCGCTGCGCGGGAGGGTAAACCACTACCACTGCGAGGCCACCGCCTGCGGCGGCAGCGTTTGGAACCCGAACGCCACCGCAGTGTCGTCGCCCGCGGTCAGGGTTACCGTGCGCACGTCTTCGAGGATCTTGCCGTCGCGGATAATTTGGGCTTTCACCTCGTACTGGTAGCTGTAGCCGGGCTGCAGACCGTACGACACGAACTGCCGCCTGGTTCCCACGCTCTCGGTCACGTGACCGTTGACGATCACCTTGGCATCGTACGGCACCCAAATGGAAATCAGCCCGCTGTTAGCAGGTTTCGGGACGGCCGTGTTCCCCGGGCGGGCCGGCTCCAACGGATCGAAGTCGAAGCCCGGCGGCGCGGCCGGCGGCGTCACGGGGGCGTCGTTGCCAGGGATGGGGCCCGGCGACGGCTGAAGAAACTCCTCCGGCGGATCCAGGATGTCCGGTTCTCGAATAGCCGGCGGAGGATCGGCCGGCGCGGGGTCGGCCGGCGGTTCGGCGGGCCTCCGGGCCGGTTGAGGCTCCCGCACCACCGCAGGAGCTGCATGGTGTACGGTCACGGGGCTGCAGCAAGCATCGTAGGAAACGCACGGCGTCGTCCAGCACCCGTAGTACCAGCGATATCGGCCGAACAACAACCGGCGCACCGGTCCCGGCCGATACCCGAGGTAATGGCTACACGTCGTGTACCCACACGGCTCCCAGCACGGATCGCAGCAATAACCGGCCGTGTAGTACGGGACGGCGTACGGAACGCTGTTGGAGTACGCATAGACGGCGGGGCGGTAATGTCCCCACCACCAGAATGCGTCGGCCTTCAGCGCGCCGCCGACGAGGACCGCCGTGGAAACGGCACCAATCAACACCAATTTACAAGCACATCGGAACATCGGCGACTCTCCTTTCCTCACAGATACCAAGGGTGGCAAACATTGGGTCAAACACCATATCTCTAGCATAGCAAGCGTACGGCGGAATTCAAGTGTCTTGGGCGAAACAAGCAGACCTTGCAGCCTGAAACGACGTTTTTGGAGCAAGAAACCGCTCGCATGGGTGGTGCGCATCCGTGAGAACGTGGGCGGAAGCCTTCTCGGCATGCCGCTGATGGGTATAATGCAAGCATGACTGCGCGAAGCCTGACCGCCCTGCCGGTATACAACGAAGCGGAACACATCGACGCGGCCCTCGCCGGCGCGCTGTCGTACAGCGACGAGGTGCTCGTGGTGGACGACGCGTCGAACGACGGCACTTCGGAACTGCTGGCCGCGCGAGACGACGTCCACGTCGTTGCGCATTTGCGGAACCGAGGCTACGGCGCGGCGGTGCGCACGGCGTTCCAGTTCGCGGCCCGCCACCGGTACGAAATCCTGGTGACCATCGATTGCGACGGCCAGCACCAGCCGCAGCTCATCCCCCAATTCCTCGAGAAGGCAGCCCGGTTCGACGTCGTGTCGGGGAGCCGCTACCTTCGCGACTTTCCGGGCGACAGCGATCCGCCCGCCGACCGCCAGTGGATCAATCGGCAGATCACGGACGAAGTGAACCGGCGGCTGGGATTGAATCTGACCGACGCGTTTTGCGGTTTCAAAGCGTATCGGGTCGAGGCGCTTCGGGGGATCGAGCTGGAAGACGACGGCTACGCGATGCCACTGGAGTTTTGGGTGCGCGCGGCGGAGGCCGGGTTGCGGATTGTCGAGATGGCGGTCCCGCGCGTTTATCTCGATGCGTCGCGTTCGTTTGGCGGGTCGCTTGATGACGCGGAGCGACGTCTGGAAGTGTACCGGGGCGTGCTGGATCGTGCCCTGGGCGCGGCCGGTGGCGCGCCGACCGCCCTCGAGCCCTCTTCCGTTTGCGACTCATGAGCGGAACCATGACCCGGAGCGAGCAGGCTCAACTCCGCGCGCCTTCGCAAGACGGCGGCGCGCTAATTGCGCCCCGGTTGTCGGAACTCGACGGCGCGCTGGACGAGAATCGGGCAATTCGCGAAGGATGGCGATACGACGTCCAGGGCCGATCGCTGAAGGACTTGGCGCATCAGGCTCGCGCCGAATTGCTTCAGGCGGCCGCAACGTATACCGGCTCGTATCGCGACGTGTCGTTCCCGCCCGATCCTGCCACGGCGGAGTTCCTGCTGGCGGGCCACCAGCCGGAGTTGTTCCATCCCGGCGTATGGCTGAAGAACTTTGCTCTGGGCGAAATGGCGCGCCGCCGCGGTGCCGTGGCCGTCAATTTGCTGATCGACAACGACACGATCAAGAATGCGTCGCTCCACGTGCCGACCGGCGGGCGCGAGGCGCCCCGAGTGATCTCCGTTCCCTTCGACCGGCCCGGTGCCCCGGTGCCGTACGAAGAACATACGATTGCTGACGAAGAGTTGTTCCGGAGTTTCGGCAAGCGCGCCGTCGAGGCGATCCGTTCCTTGGTGCCCCATCCGCTGCTGGAGCAGTTTTGGCCGTTGGCGTGCGGGCGTGCGGGCGAAGTGGGCAATTTGGGCATGGTGCTGGCCCAGGCGCGGCATATCGTGGAGGGCCGATGGGGGCTCGACACGCTCGAAATACCGCAAAGCCGGGTGTGTGTCGGCGAGTCGTTCCGATGGTTCACCGTGCATCTGTTGGCCCAGTTGCCGCGATTCCGGGAAGAATACAACGCGGCGGTCGCACGCTACCGGCGCAAGCACGCGATTCGCAGCGCCGCGCACCCTTTTCCCGACTTGACCCAAAAAAACGGCTGGCTGGAGGCGCCCTTCTGGATCTGGACGGTCGCCCAGCGGCGGCGCCGCCCCCTTTTTGCCGCCTACCGCCATGGGCAAGTGCTCATCTCCGACGGCGAGGCCATCGAGGTCCGGTTGCCCGTGACGGCCGACGGCGACGCGGCCGCCGCCGTCGAACGGCTTGCGGCCTTGGAGGCGGCAGGCACGAAGATCCGCTCGCGGGCACTCACCACAACCTTGTGGGCTCGGCTTGCGTTGAGCGACCTGTTTCTGCACGGCATCGGGGGCGCGAAATACGATGAGGTAACCGACCGACTTTTTGAGCGGTTCCTGGACCTGCCACCTCCGCGGCTCATGGTGGCCTCCGGGACTTTGTTACTGCCCGTGCCCATGCCGGAAGCGTCGCTCGATGAACAGCGCGAACTGAAACAACGTCTTTGGCGTCTGCGGCACCACCCGGAAGTCTTCCTCGGCCGGGTCCGCAATATCGAGGCGGGCAACGGCGGCGAGGTCGGTCGGTTGGTCCAAGAGAAACACCGCTGGGTCCGAACACCGCAAACCCGCGAGAATGCGCGCGAGCGCTGCCGGGCCATCCGGCGGGTCAACGCCGAATTGCAACCCTTCGTTGCCCAACAGCGGCGCGACGCGGCCGAACGGCTGGGCAAACTGGACCATGCCCTGGAGGCGAAACACTCCGTTCGCCGGCGGGAATTCAGTTTCTGCCTCCATCCGGAGGCGGCGTTGAGGCATTTTCTTGACGGGGCGCTTTTCCAATCCGACGCGATATGCTCTAATCGCGAAGGGTAAGCGTTCACGGGCCGGCTGCATGGGCAGTCCCCACTGAACGGTTGCTCAGCTTCTTTCCAAGTGCCTTTTCCGCGAGGATGCCGATGTCGGCGCAAGCTTCATCAACCCTTGACACCATGGCGCCCCGCCGTGACGTGACTGCTGCGCAATGGCCGATCGTTTCTGCCGATGCGAGCGATCACATCGGCATTTTTTGTTTCTTGAATTCGGTCTTCCGAGGCCCCTCGCGAGGTGAGTTCCGCACCTCGCTCGAAGATCCCCTCTACCAACCGGCCGACCGGTTGCTTGCCAAGGAAGGGGAACGCGTGGTCGGCCACGTGCAGGTGCTGCACCGTACAATGCAGTTGGAAACGCTGCGGGCGCCGGTGGCTCAACTCGATTGGCTTGGCACCGCTCCGGGGCGTCGAGGGCGAGGTCTCGGAACGCAATTGGTCCGGACCGCTGAAAGCCGCATGATCAAGAGCGGGGCGCTTGCCGGATGGGTGCGCACCCCGTCGCCACGATTCTTCCGCCGGCTGGGGTGGACCGTTTGCGGGCGGCACAGTCAAAGCTGCGGCGATGCACGCCGCGTTCTCAGCGTGTTGATCGATAAAGGGCTTCCTACGGCCCGCCGGCGAGCCAAGTTGCACATCCGGCCGTGGCTGCTTTGGGAACTTGGGGCCCTTACCCGACTGTACCAGGAAAGCATCCGGGGCTTGGTGGGCTCCTATGAACGGACGGAAGCCTACTGGCGGTGGCTCGTGGAGCGCCATGGCTTCGACGAACTCTACGTGGCCATCGACGGGCCCGAATTGATCGACATGGATGAGCAGAAGGCGCCGGTGGTGGGGTATGCCGCCATCAAAGGGGAGCAAATCCTGGAACTCGCCGCTTCGCCGGAGAAGCCGGCCGTTGCCATGGCGCTGCTCGCACGAGCGTGCCGCGATGCAATCGAGGCGGGCCGCCAAGGTGTCCTCCTGCACGCCCCTCCGGACGCGCCGCTGCACGGAGTGTTTCGCGAGGCGGGCGGGCAGTACCGGTGCCCAGTGGCCGACGACGGCGACGTGTTCATGACGCGCGTCTTCCAGCCGCCGGCGCTGCTGCGGCGGATGCACGACGTGTTGCTCCGGCGCGCCGCCGTCGCCGGCCTGCCCCCCGCGCTAAAGTTGGGGTTTCTAGTGGGTAAGAGGCGGTTCCTGCTCGACTTCGCGCAAGGCCGGCTGCACGTCGCGAAACGGAAGCCCGCCCGAAATACGGTCGAACTGAGTGCCGACGATTTCACCCGCATGCTCCTCGGCCAACTCGACTGGGAGCAGGCTCTGGCGGAACAAAGCGTTTTACCCCACACGGCACGCGCGGAGCGATTCGCGCAGGCGCTGTTCCCGGCAGCCGATTTCTGGCGATCGCCGCTGGACGATGTGACACGCGACCAGGAAAACCCCTACTGACGCCCCGACCCCCAACACGCGCAGCACCGCAGTACCGTTGCGTTCGTTCTTTTCGGCATGCCCGGAACGGTGTGCATATCCTGCGTACCTTGTCGCCGGCGGGCTTCCTTGCAGGAAAGCGGCTTCCGGCGTCGATAGTTGTGTCTGGCTAGTTTATAGAAACCTTGCTGACGGTGCGCTCTCCCATGCCTAAGACACTACGCGATTCCGAAGACACCAGCGTGCAGTCTCCCCTGGAGACCTACCTGCGCGAAATCAACGAAACGGCCTTGCTCTCGGCCGATGAAGAGCACGAATTGGCTATCGCCATCGGCGAGGGCGATACGCAGGCACGCGACCGCATGGTGCGGGCGAACTTGCGACTGGTTGTCAACATTGCGCGGGGATATGCCGGCAAGGGGCTCGGGCTGCAAGACCTGATCGAGGAAGGCAACCTCGGCCTGCTGCGCGCCGTCGAGGGATTCGACCCCGCCATCGGAACACGCTTCTCAACCTATGCCAGCTACTGGATCAAGCAGTCGATCAAGCGGGCTCTGATCAACACGGGCAAGACGATTCGCATTCCAGCGTACATGGTCGAGCTGCTTTCAAAGTGGCGGCGGGCGAGTACGCGCCTGGCCGAGGAGATGGGCCGCACGCCCACGCCGGAAGAGATCGCCCGCGTCCTGGGCCTTCCGCGCAAAAAGTTGCCGATCATCAAAAAGGCCATTCGCATTTACAATCTCACTCCGCAAACCGATCAGACCGAGGCCGGCTGGTCGCTCGGCGAGATGATCATGGACGAGCGGATTCGCAATCCCGAGGAGCAGATGCTCGAACACGACAACCTGCGCCACGTGCTGCAGGAACTGAAAACCATGGACGAGCGGGAGGCGACCGTGCTGCGAATGCGTTTTGGCCTGGATAACCATGAGCCGCGCACGCTGAAGGAAATCGGCCAAGCCCTCGGACTCACCCGCGAACGCGTCCGCCAAATCGAAACCGAGGCCCTCGCCCGACTGGGCCAAAGCCTCGAAGGCGAACCGCCTCCCGAGGAGGAAGCCGAAACGGCCGGCCACTTCGCAAAAGCCTGAGTTCCCTATGTCCTCGCCCGCAGGGGTGGTCCGCCGTGTTCCAACTTGTAAGCCCCTACCAACCGGCCGGCGACCAGCCCCAGGCAATCGGTGCGCTGGTCGACGGGCTGCAAAAAGGTCGTGAGCATCAGGTGCTTATGGGGGTGACGGGTTCCGGCAAGACGTTCACGATGGCCAACGTCATCGAGGCGGTCGGCCGGCCTACGCTGGTGATGTCGCACAACAAGACGCTGGCCGCCCAGCTTTACTCGGAATTCCGCGAGTATTTTCCCCACAACGCGGTCCACTATTTCGTCAGCTACTACGACTACTACCAGCCGGAAGCCTACATTCCCCAACGCGACATCTACATCGAGAAAGACGCCTCGATCAACACCGAGATCGACCGCTTGCGACTGGCCGCCACCAGCGCCCTGGTCAGCCGCCGCGACGTGATCATCGTGGCCAGCGTTTCGTGTATCTACGGCCTGGGCTCACCGGAAGACTACCGCGCCATGATGGTGGGCCTGGAGGTCGGACAGGTCGTCGATCGCGATGACATGCTCAGCAAGCTCGTCGACATCCAATATGAGCGGCACGACGTCGAGTTTCAGCCGGGCCGGTTCCGCGTGCGGGGCGATTGTGTCGAAGTGTGGCCCAGCTACGAGCAATATGCCTGCCGCATCGAGTTCTGGGGCGACGAAGTGGAGCAGCTCTCGTTCATCAACCCGACCAGCGGCGAGGTGCTCGAACGCCAGCAGCGGCTGTTCATTTATCCGGCCAAACATTTCGTCCTGCCGGAGGAGCGCATCGAAGGCGCTGTGGCGGAGATCCGCAAGGAACTGGCGGATCGCCTCGAAGAACTCAAGGGCCAGGGCAAGTTGCTCGAAGCGCAACGGCTCAGCGCCCGAACGCGGTTCGACATCGAGATGATGCAGGAAGTCGGCTACTGCCCGGGCATCGAAAACTACAGCCGCCCGCTGTCGGGCCGGCCGCCCGGCTCCGCGCCCGATACGCTTTTCAGCTACTTCCCCGACGATTTCCTGCTGTTTGTCGACGAATCGCACGTGACAGTGCCGCAAATCCGAGGGATGTATCACGGCGATCACAACCGGAAGGTGAATCTGGTGGAGCATGGTTTCCGGCTCCCCAGCGCCCTGGACAACCGCCCGCTGCGGTTCGAGGAATGGGAAGGGCGCATCCACCAGGCGGTGTACGTTTCCGCCACGCCGGCGCCGTGGGAAATCGAACAGTCCGGCGGGCGGGTCGTCGAACAGGTGATTCGCCCCACCGGTTTGCTGGACCCGGAAATCGAGGTCGCGCCGGCGCGAACCCAGGTGCCGCACCTGACCGAGCAGATCCGGCAACGGGCGGCCGCCGGCGAGCGCGTCTTGGTGACCACGCTCACCAAACGGCTGGCTGAAGATCTGGCAGCCTACTTCGACAAACAGGAGGTGCGGTGCAAGTGGCTCCACAGCGACCTCGACGCGTTCGAACGCGTCGAACTGTTGCGCGACCTCCGCCAGGGCGCCTTCGACGTGCTTGTGGGGGTGAACCTGCTGCGCGAGGGGCTCGACCTGCCCGAGGTCTCGCTCGTGGCCATCCTCGACGCCGATAAGGAAGGCTTCCTGCGCAGCGAAACCTCGCTCATGCAAACCATCGGCCGAAGTGCCCGAAATGTCAACGCCAAGGTGGTGCTGTACGCTGACAAAGTGACCGACTCCATGCAGCGCGCGATCGAGGAAACCGAACGCCGGCGCGCCATGCAGGCACAGTACAACCGGGAGCACGGCATCACGCCGGAGACGATCCGCAAGAGCATCCGGGCGGGTATCGAGGCCGAGGCGACCGCGCACCAGCGGGCGAACGCGGCCGTCGGACGCAAGGACCCGTCGCAGTACATTACCGAGGAGTACCTAAGCGAGTTGGAGGGCGAAATGCTGGCCGCCGCCGAAGCGCTCGAATTCGAGCGCGCCGCAGCGCTGCGCGACCGCATTCAGCAAATGCGCGAGCACATGGGCAAGGCCGTCGGCGAGGCCGACCTCGAACACGCCACCCGCCAGCAGCGCGGCCGGCGCCGCAAGCGCGGGTCGCGCGGCGACGCTCCGGGCAAGGTGCCCCGGCCAAAGCGTTCGATATGACGCCGCACTCCAGCAAAAGCCCGCCTACGCCACCTTGCGCACGACGCCCACCACCACGCCCAGCACGCGGGCGTTTTTCACGTAAATGGGTTTCATTTCGGCGTTGGCCGGTTCAAGGCGAATGCGGTGGCGTTCGGGGAACCAGCGTTTGAGCGTGGCCTCGTTTTCATCGGTAATGGCCACCACGATCTGGCCCTTCGTGGCGGTCGGCTGGCGTCGGACGATCACGTAGTCGCCGTCGGCGATCTGATCGTCGATCATCGAGTCGCCCGATACCTCGAGTACAAACAGGTCCTGATCGGTTCCGTCGAACAGGGCCCCGAACTCGATCCGCTCCTCCTGCTCGACGGCTTCATGCAGCACGCCCGCCGCAATGCGGCCGGCCAGGGGCAGGCTGCGGCCGTAGGCCGTCTCGGTTGCGAGCTGGATCGCCCGCGACATGTTCGCCTCGCGGCGGATGAGCCCCTTCTTTTCCAGCGCCTTCAGGTGGCACATCACGCCGTTCGGCGACCGGATCTTGAATCGGGTTCCGATTTCGCGGACAGTGGGCCCGTAGCCGCGGGCGCGAATGCGGTCGCGAATGAAACGATAGACTTCGCCCTGCCGCGCTGTCAGATTTTCGAAAGCTTCCATGGCATCTCCCCGGCTTGCTGAGGGTAAAAACGGTACGCGCTGCCGCGTACTCTATGTACCATCGTATCATATACGGGTGTACATTGTCAACAGCGCCGGGGACGACCGCGCGGTTTACGCACTGGGCTGGGCGGGCACGGCATCGCGCTGGGCGGGTTGGTCAGCGTCTTCCGCCGTCCGTTGGCTTGTGCCGCCGAGCCGGCCGTTTTCGAGAAAAGCGCCCATTTGGCGGTACTTCAGGTACCGCTTCTCGACGAGCTGGGGCACCGGTAGGGCGGCAAGTTCGCGGATGGAGTTGCGCAAAAACTGCTTCAACAAGCTGGCCATGCGGTGGTGGTTGCGGTGGGCGCCGCCGAGCGGTTCGCGCACGATGTCGTCAATCAAGCCGAGCCGAATCAGGTCGGCGGCCGTGATCTTCAAGGCCTCGGCCGCTTGTTCCTTGAAGGTGTGGCTCTTCCACAAGATGCCGGCACAGCCCTCCGGGCTGATGACCGAATAGTAGGCGTGTTCGAGCATGGCCACGCGATCGCCCACGCCAATACCCAATGCGCCGCCGGAGCCCCCCTCGCCAATGACCACACAGATGATCGGAGTGGGAAGTTGCGACATCACGAACATCGATTCGGCGATCACCTGCGCCTGCCCTCGCTCTTCCGCCCCAATGCCCGGATAGGCGCCGGGTGTATCGATCAAGCAGATGATGGGCATGTGGAACTTCGCGGCCATGCGCATCTTGGCCATGGCCTTCCGGTAGCCTTCCGGGTGAGCGCAGCCGAAGTAGCAGGCATTGCGCTCTTTGAGTGTTTTTCCCTTTTGATGGCCCACCACCATGACCCGCTGCGCGTCGAGCTTGGCCCAGCCGGTCCGCAGGGCCCGATCGTCGCCGAAGAACTTGTCGCCGTGCAATTCGGTGAAGTCGTCGAAGACCAACTCCAAGTAGTCGGTGGTCATGGGACGTTCCGGGTGCCGTGCCACCTGGACCGTTTCCCACGGCTTCAACCGGCTGAAAACGCGTTTCTTCAGGTCGGTCAGCTCACGCCGTAGCCGGAAGATCTCGTTGCGAATTTCCGGGGTTTGCGGAGTCTTGCCGTCCAGCTTTTCGAGCCGGGTTTCCAACTCGTAAATCGGTCGCTCAATTGCAAGGCGGTGTTCGTTGGCAGCCATGATCGGAACGGGTGGTTCGGAGGGTTTTAGGAACGGGTGGTTTCGGATGCCGGCCTTCTGGGGGTAACACGCCACATCCGAAGCCGGCGGAAATCCATTAAAAAATCGGTCATCGACTCGGGGCGTTCTTCCGGCCGCTTGGCCATCGAACGGCGGATCAATTGCGCGAACTCGGCGGTCAAGTTCTTGTCGACCGGCTCGAGGGACGGCGGCGCC
>SKZG01000037.1 GCA_007127495.1 Planctomycetales bacterium | reverse complement strand
TCCATATAGAAGTCGGCCACCCATTCCTCCACGTTGCCGTGCATGTCGTGGAGGCCGAAGGCGTTGGGGGGAAACGATCCGACGGGCTTCGGGCCATCGGTGTTAAAGCATGCATCGCCTGGAGTGATTTCGTCGCCCGTGGCGAAGCACCGGTTGCTACCACCCCGGCATGCGTATTCCCATTCGGCCTCGGTGGGGAGCCGATAAATGCGCCGTTCACGGACGCTCAGCCGATAGCAGAAGCGAATAGCTTCCCAGCGATCGACGCCATGAACCGGCAGATCGACGCGGCCTTGGAATTGGGAAGGATTGCCGCGCATTAGGGCTCCCCACTCACGCTGCGTTACCTCGTACTTGCCGATATAGTAGGGCTTGGTAATCTGAACGCGGTGCGCCGGCCACGACCGGCCGCCACGGCGGTGCGGAAGATGTGCGTTTCGAGGAACAATCGCATCGGGGTTCGCATCGGCAAACTGGGCAGTCGGCGGCTCATAGCGATCGTCCTCAAGCGATTGTCCTTCGGGCCGATCTGCGTCGGATCCCATCGTGAACGTCCCCGGATGAATCAACACAAGTTCCATTCCAAGCGAGTTTTCAATGTGTGCCTCAGAAGGTGCATCAGTTGCCGGCTTTCGCTGCGACCCGCCGTCCGCAGCTTTACTCGGCGTCGTCGTGGGCACAGGATCCGCAATGGACGGTCCAGCGTCCGGGACGGGCTCGCCGTTGCCAACGTGATCATTAGCATCAGTCTGGGCCGCCAACAGATTGGCACTGTCGGTCGGCCTCCGCTCGACAACGTCGCCATTCGCGCCCGCGTCCCCGTTACGCGGCCCCCAAAGCAGCGCACCAACAAGAACGAAAGCAAGCACGCTCGCTATGCCGAGTGCCGCCGCGGCCAACCGCTTTCGTTGTCGCTTCGGAAAGTCGACAACCGCTTGCAGGTCGGCGGCCATCTCACCCGCCGAGGTGTACCGATCGCGCGGCTCGCCCGACATGGCCTTGACGCAAACGGCGCGCAGGGAGCGCGGGATTTCCGGCCTGTCGAGCGGTGCCGCATCGAACTCGCAATGCCTGGCCCGGCGCCACGCCTCATCGACCTCACGCGCGGCAAACGGAGCCTTGCCCACGAGCAAGTGGTACAGCACGGCGCCCAACGCGAAAACGTCGGTCCGCGGATCGATACGGCTCGTCTGGCCCCGGGCCTGCTCCGGCGGCATGAACGCCACGGTTCCCACCACGGTGCCCGGCGCGGCCTTGTCTTCCTGCCACGCATGACGCACGGCGGCAAACCCGAAGTCGATTAGCCGGGGCTTGCCTTCCGAATCGATGATCACATTGTCCGGCTTAATGTCCTGATGCACTACCCCGTGCGCGTGAGCGGCGGCAACTGCACGGGCCAAACGCGCCACGAGCAGCGCTGCCTCGACCGGTTCGAGCGACTGCCGCCGGGCGTACTGGCGCAGGTTGCAACCGCCGATGTATTCCATAACGAGGAACGGGCGGCCGTCGAACAGGTCCAGATCGAGGACGGAGGCCAAGTTGGGATGGTTCAAGCCCGCAACAAGTTTCCCTTCGGCAACCAGCCTTTCGTTCCAGCTTGGATCGTCCGGCAGTGGCCGCCGGGCTAGCTTGATAACCACGTCGCGTTCCAAGGCCGGATGTACCGCCCGATACACGTCGGCCTGGCCTCCCGAGCCGAGCTTCCCAATCACACGGTAACGGCCAATCGATTCCGGCGCGGGCTCGCACGCCTCGTCGTCGGGAGTTCCGTGGCCGGGAATACCGGTTGCCGCCGCTGCGCCGGACTCACCGCCGGCAGAGCGGCTTTGCGAAGCTGTTGCGCTTGCAGCGGCCGGCCCGCGCGATGCTTCCCAGTCGGCGAATGCCCCGCGCACGTCAGCGCAATGTTCCGGCCACCGTTCGGCATAATGCGGCTGAAAAAAGGTCTCACCGCGCGATGCCCGACAGGCCAACTCCAAGGGGAGCAGGGCGCGCAGCAGGGGACCGGTATAACGCGCGTCGATACGGCTGAGGAAGCTGCCAATATCGGGGCTGTGCCCGGCGTGCCACGCGGCTTCAAACTCGTCGCATAACCGATCAATCGCACGATCGACCTCCAGCGGGATGGCGTCGCCGGGCGGTTCATTCATGGTCGGGCTCCCCCTCGTTCCAAAGGCGCCGTATGAGCCGCAGCTTGCGTTCGACCGTCCGTTCCTGGCAGCCCAGCTTTTCGGCGATTTCCCGGTTCGTGTGGCCTTCCATGCGCCATTGCGCAACGTTCCGAAGGGAGTCGTCGCCCAGTTGCTCGAAGCGAAGCCGCATTTCCTCCACCATGCTTGCGGCCGCCTCCGGCGTAGGCTCACGACTGACGACTTCCTCGATGCGGTGTTGCAGCCCGGCGTCGGGCGCGAGCAATGCCGATTCACCGCGCACTGTACCGCCGCCGCGTTTCAGCCGCCCACGGCGTTCGACGTGGCGTGCCGCTTTCCGCACGGTCAGCATGGCCAGGATTTGCCACAGATCGTGCCGATCGTTCAGTTGCGCGAAGCGCCCCTCGCGCGCGCCGCGGAAAAAGCTGTCGAACACGTTGACGACCACGTCCTCCTCGTCGGCGTCGCGCCGCATCGCGTCGGGCAGCTTCTTCCGAGCCAGAGCGATAAGTCGCGTGCAATAGCCGTTCCAGATGGCCTCGGCTGCCGACTCGTCGCCGGCGGACGCCAATACGAGCCATCGAGAAATCGAGTCGGGCAGTTCCATGACAAGTCTCCGCGGGGACGGCAAGACCCACGTGTTCGCTGCAACCTTGGCTATTCCGTTTCTCGGCGCAGGCGGCCTCAATGTGGCAGGCAGACGCCGTGCGCCGTTCCCTAAACAGAAGGGCTGTTTGCACCCGGAAACGGGAGGGCGGCAACCTGTCATTCTGCCCCAATTCCACTTCAGATGCAACTACCACCGTGGCTGTGTGCCTGCGGCCGCGCCACTGCCCACGCTGTACGGGGGTATAATATAGCCCAGTCGCGCCCCCACCCAGTCCGCAGATTGTAGGTCCGAACAGGACGAGCCCATCGACGGCCGGGCATTGTGTCGGGTTGGCGGTGCCGTTGCGTAGTTCCCTTTCAGTACCGGCGTCTTACCTGCCCGGATTATTCCGGCAGGTTGGAACAAGGTCACAAGGATCGGCAAAGAAATGACTGTCCGACGTCCCCTCTTCCCCGGTGGGAGCGGGCAGGGTGAGTGGGAAGAAGATGGGACAGTTATTTCTTTGCCGATCCCAAGCTGTTG
>SKZG01000525.1 GCA_007127495.1 Planctomycetales bacterium | reverse complement strand
CGCTACAAAGTGATGAGCGCCGTGCCGCTACAAAGTAATGATACCGGACGGCTTGCGCCGTGCCGCTACAAAGTGATGAGCGCCGTGCCGCTACAAAGTAATGATACCGGACGGCTTGCGCCGTGCCGCTACAAAGTAAATGAATCCACCGGAACACGGCATCGTCACGATGATTGCTCGCACGGAATGTTGGAAACTGCGCACGCAAACGGTTTTCTTCGGCCGCCTGCCGCGGTTGATGGGCATTATCAACGTGACGCCCGACAGTTTTTCCGACGGCGGCAGCACGTTCGAGCCCCAGGCCGCGGTCGAGCGGGGGCTGCGTCTGGTCGAGGAAGGCGCCGACCTGCTCGATATCGGCGGCGAGAGCACCCGGCCGGGGGCAAACGGGGTCGACGCCCGCGAGGAGCTGCGGCGCGTTTTGCCTGTCGTCCAGGCGTTGCGCGAGCGAACCACGGTGCCCATTTCCATCGATACGTCGAAGGCGTCGGTCGCGCGGGAGGCGCTTGCCGCCGGAGCGGAAGCGGTGAACGACGTCAGCGCGTGCCGGGCCGACCCGGAAATGATTCCCCTGCTGGCGGAAACCGGGTGCGGCGTGTGCCTGATGCACATGCAAGGCGTTCCGGCCACCATGCAACGCGATCCCACGTACCGGGACGTGGTCGGCGAGGTGGGCGATTTCCTGCGGGAACGCCGCGACGCCCTCGAGGAGGCGGGAATCGGCCGGACACGGATTGCCGTGGATCCGGGGATCGGATTCGGAAAGACGCTCCGGCACAACCTCGACCTGTTGCGCAACGCGGCCCAACTCGGCCGGCTGGGGTGCGCGGTGCTCGTGGGCCATAGCCGCAAGCGATTCATCGGCGCCGTGCTGGGCGACGACACCGTGGATCGGACGGCCGGCACGATCGGTTCCGCACTGGCGCTGGCGCGGCAGGGGGTGCAGGTGCTCCGTGTCCACGATGTGGGCGCCGTGCATCAGGCGATCCGCCTGTTCGACGCCTGCGGCGGCCTTGCCGACGGCCCCCAATAGCGCGTCACTCAAACGCATACCGTGATGGGTTTTCGTGGAACCGCTCGACATTCGCGCTGCTGGAGAGCATGAAGATGCGCCCCTTGTACGTGACGCTGTACTGGATGGAGCCGGGCGTCCACCGTTGCTCGTCCACGACCAGCACGGGATCGATGCCGCCAAACATCGGTGCAAACCGATGCGGACTGGCAAGGAACTGTTCCCGTTCGTCGGGACCTGCCATGTGGAATACCCGGTCCTGATACACCGCCGTGTACTCGGGCCGGCCCTGCCGCCACTGCTCCAGGGTGCTCAGCGTCACCGGGCAGAAGCCGTCGAACGCCAAGGGGAGATCGGGCTTATTGTAGGTCACAAGGGGATTCGGTCCCATGGGCGAATCATCCTGGCGCCGCTGGAGTGAACCCTGCGGCGGTTCCGGAAGGGGCGTCTCAGCGGGGATTTCCAACGGAGTGGGACTTTCCGGCTCGAAGAGCGATTCGGGAAGATTTTCGGGCTGCGGCAAGCCGGGAATCGCCTCGCGTTGCGGCAGGGTGGGAATGCCGTTCTCCTGCGGCAAGCCGGGAATCGCCCCGCGTTGCGGCAGGGTGGGAATGCCGTTCTCCTGCGGCAAGCCGGGAATGCCGCCGCGCTGCGGCAAGCCGGGGATCCGGCCCGGCATGAATGGCGGGATACCGCCGGGAAGCGCCGGTTCTTCGGGTAGGATGGGCACCTCGGGCTGAAAAGGCCCATCCGAGGGCAGGATGCCTTCAGGCACCGGAAGCTCTTCCGCGCCGGGGAGCGGACGCGCCGGGAGCCGCTCGATCGGCAGCGGCTCGGTGGGCTCGCCCGGCGGCGTTGGAAGTCGCTCGCGACCGAGGCTCTCGAAGAAATGCTCATCCTGCCGCAGTTCGGTGGGCCAACGGCGCCATTGCGTTGGGTAATAACCGTAGTTGCGCACGTTGGGAACGCACATGCAATGCCCGTGGTGGCCGCACGGCGACCGATGCGGCGCGCCGCCGGCCCTGCCGACGCTAGGCAACGCGCAAGCCCAAAGGGCCACTGCGATCAGGCAACCTATTTGCACTCGGCGGTTCATGGAGTTCTCCAAGTCTGTTATGATGGATCCGCGTGGGTTTGCCAGCCGGCTAGAAGCGGCGGGAGCGCTGGAAGTTCCGACCCAGGGTCTGGAATCCTCGGACGGTCGAGGTGGTCAGGGACGCAACGCCTGCCAGTCGTTGCAGCGGGCCGGTGACGTTGCCGATCCAATTCGTCAGGGCGATGGCGCTGTCCTCGGCAATGAAGATGCGGTCGCCCGGCAGGAGTTGGTAGTTCGTCGCCGTGGCGCCGCCCTGGACGATCGCGTCCCACTCGACCGGCAGGATCTGCTCGCAGCCGGCGCTGCCCGGCGCCGGGCGGGCAACCCATATCTTCTTGCTCGACACCTGCGAAATGCCTCCGATCTGGCTGATGGCATCCAGTACGGTGTCGTTGCCGGTGATGGGCAGTCGGACCACGTTGTCGCCCATGCCGGCGCCCTGCGTTACCAGGTAATACACCTTGCTGTTGTACGCGGCCACGTCGACCGCCACGTCGGGCGAGTCGAGGAACTGGGCCAGGTGCCTGGTCAAGATTTCGTGAATTTCGGCCACCGTGCGGCCGGCCACGTGGACGACGCCGTACTGGCGTAAATTGACCGAGCCGTCCGGCGCCACCAGGTAGACGCCCGAAATGGGCTGCATGCCCGTGGCGCGGGCGAGTTGCACGGAAACCTCGGGGCGGCGGAGGATGTGCGCCAGGTGGTCGGTAATGGCTCCGGTGATCTGCTCGATGGTCATGCCGGCGACGCGCACCTTGCCGTACGCCGCGCCGAGGCTGATTGTGCCCTCGGCCTCGACCAAGAAGAACCCGTCAATCGGATGCTCGATCAACGTGCCGATCACTTGGATTTGCAGCACATCGTAGATTGCCGCACGATAGGGCGGCTTCGGGACCAGTTTGAGCACCTCGATTTGCAGCAGGTCGGGCGGCTCGACCCGATAGGCCGGCAGCGAGACCATGTTCTTTTCGCGAGGCGGAATGAGCGGTTCCGGGACCGGGGCTTCGGCCGAGGGATCGTAGAAGTCGAGCGATCGGCAGCCCGCCAGCGCCAGCAACAGCAGGACAGCAATACGGCAGGACCGACCGAAGTTCTGTTGTAAACGCATGTTCCAAGGCCTTTGGGCTCGGGAGTTTCGGTAAAGTAGGGGTACTGGCAGGTCGGGGGCCTGGGGTTTGGGAAGCTCGCGGGGAGATGCCCGCAAACTTTCCCCAATCCACGCCGTCAACATGATCGGAATAATTGCCCCGGTACTTTAGATTCTGCTTCGCTTTGTTGGGAGACGGCCCTGTCGCGTCACGCTTCGCTGTTGTAGTCGTTGTGATGGCGCGCGGCCGAGCCCGCCTCGGAAGAAACGGGCTCGTTGTTCCTTAAGTGCTGTTTGATTCGACACTTGCGCACGGACGGAGAAGTTTTGGCACGCTGAATGCTTATTGGTCGCCACGCGAAACGACCCCCACACCCCGTCCAATCAAGGAGACAAGCTATGAGACGTATCGCACTTGCACTCGCGGTAGTTGGTGCCTTGGTCCTCTGCGCCGGTCCGGCGCAGGCCAGTCATCCGCGTTCGTATCGCGGCGGTCCGCACCGGAGTTACCGTTACGCGCCCCCACGGTACTACGGGCCGAGACCCTACCGTCCGCCCGTGGTGCGGGCGTATCCGGTGTACCCCTGGGTAGTACCTGCGCCGGTGTATCCGCGTCCGTACTATTACCCGCCGGCCAGCGGGTTCTATTATCGAGGTTCGGGCATCTCGATTGGGATCGGCTTCTGAATTGTCGGCTTGCCGGATGTTAACCGTTCACGGGGGGGCTGTCCCGGTTTTCGCGGTACACAGAGCGTTGGGCGCAGTGAGCCACCGTCGCAGCCGCGCAAATGGGACTGTCCCTTTCGCATGTACCCCGGAAAACTGCCCCCGGCGACGCGTGAACGGTTACGCCGGCGAAACGAGTCGTCGCGTTTTCGCGGCGATGCTACTGGCTGAGTTCCAGGGAGCGTGCGCCATCGACCTTGAGTCGATTCGTGCTAGGCCAAAAGAGGATGCGTTGCGCCGCGGCCTTGGCCGTGGGGCCGCCGATTTGCTGCTGCCGAAACAGTTGGGCGTCGCTTCGCCCGTCGCCTTCGAGCATCAGCAAGTCGCTGGCCTCGGAGTACGTCATGCGAACGGCGCGGGCCGTGTAGCCGGCCGATTCGACAATCGTATTCCCGGCCGCTTCGAATTCAGCCGTTTGCCGGGAACCGTCCGGGGTGCGTATTTGACGTAACGAGAGGCGGTTGCAGGTAACGACAATCCCGCCCGGGCCGAGCGAATTCGGATCGTCGCGGGGAATGGCCGGCTGCCAGGAGTCGACCGGTGTATAGATGGTGCGCACGTCGTCGTGGAACGTCAATTCACGGCGATGCATGTTTCCCGTGATGCCGCCCCGGAATCGGACGTAAAGCTGGCGCAGTGCCGCTTCGTCGCCGGCCGGCGCGGGCGTTGGCAGGGGCATGGCACCCGGGCCGGTCAACGGCCCGCCTTCGCCGGCCGGCCGCACGCTCATCAGCCATCCCGGGCCGCGAGCGGCAAGATGGCCGCTGAGGAGGTTCACCGAAAGGTCGCCGGCCTGGATTTGTTCGTGGGCAAGGGGCTGTTGCCCGTCTGCAACGCGGCTTTCCATCAGCGCGCCGCCGCGGCAAACAATTTGCGCGACCTCGGGTGGAGCGCCCAGGTCGGCTTCGCCCAGGCGGATCGGGTTCTGGAACTGGACCTGGAGCACTTCGGTTTTCAACGTCTGCTGCGGGGTGCGAGCGGTCACCGACTCCTCGAAACGCGCCGTTCGGCCGTCGAAGTCCATGCGGTTGCGCCAGTCGATCGCCAGGCGGGTAGGCGTTGCCAGAGGGCGACCGTCGAGGTCGCGGTCCAACGGAAGCGACATCGTACCCGCCCCGTCGATCAACAGGCGATTCGTACCACGATTCAGGTGGATGTCATTGGCTTCAATGGCCATTCCCCGGCCCTCAAACCGGCCCGGCTTGCCTGAAATCGTGACCGCGGCGCGTGGTGTTTCGGCATCGAGCACGTGAATGCGGTCGCCCTGAACGATGACGGGCCGCTCGTCGGGCGAGGGGGTTTGTGTTTCGGCGAAACGCGCATTGCCCTCGACGCTCACCTCGGCCACCTGAGCGGCCTCCTCACCCAACAGGATGCGAGCGTGCAGCGTCTCGCCGGTCACCTCGAAGCGCTGTGCCGGCCCGCGAGGTTCGCTTGGAGCATTCGCTTCTGTGGAACCGGCGGCCTCCTCGCGCTGGGCGGAGCCGTCCGGCTCCCGGAACACGACCGGCGCGAACTCCACCAGCCGGCCGCTGTCGCTCCGGATACGCCGGGGCGGCTCGGAGGCACGGCTGCCCGGCTGCCAGCTCGGACGCGTTCCGGGCGGTAGCTCGCCGAACACCATGGTCAACTCGTCCACGGAGCCGTCCAATTGGAGCGACCGAATACGGACATTTTCCGAGGCGTCCATGCGACGGGGGCGCCACCGCGGTTGCTCCTGTTCCTTGGCCGGTTCCCTAGCCTGTTCCTTGGTCGGCGGCAATTCTTCCAGACGGAAATGGACCGTTTCCGCCTCGATTTGTCCCACCCCCCGGAACCGCAACCAAGCGCTGCCATCGACTTTGACCACCTGCGTGCCGTCCTCGGGGTACACGCGGGCCTCGTTCTTCCAGGAGACTTCCAGCGGATCGTCGGGCTGGTCGGGCATATAGCCCCGCAGCCAGCCAGGCCCTTCGGCGGCCATCTGTGCAAGCTGTCCCGACGGATCGGGTTGGTACACCAGACGCTGCGCGTGGATTTCGTTCCCGTGCTGGCGCAGGAACGCCTCCTGCTCGTCCTCGAGGAAGATCTGACCGTTGGTCAAATCGTATTGCAGCATGCGGCCTTGGGCCTCGACCCCCTGATTGGGCGCCGAGACGGTCACCGGAGCGCCTGTGGCTTCGATCCGATGCGGCACCAGGTCCAGAGATGCGTCGTCGTTGCGCTGGTTTGTGGGTACAAGCCTTCTGCCGTCGCGGTAGGTCGTTTTTTGGGGTGGGTCGCGTTCGATGAAGTACACCGCCAGTCGATCGCAATGGAGCGAATCGTTTTGGCCTTCGGGGTTCACACGGAGCACCTGGACCCGTTGCTGGAAGGAGGCCACCTTGCCGGGCACGTCGAAGAGGAACGGGCCGTCGCATGTGATTTCGATCGGTACTTCAGCGGCACCTGCCAAGACACCGGTTTGCGGCGCGCCGTTGGAAGGCTGTGCCCGGTCCGCCGCAATTTGGCCCAACTGCAAGTGGACACGCTCCACGTGGCGCAGTTCGATCCGCTCGATCCCGGTAACATTCGGCGTGGGTTGGCCGGCGGTTGCCGCGCCTTCGAGCAGCTTGATATGCAACTCGCGGCCTCGGCCATAGTGCGGGCCGAGCCGGAAATCGACCGGGTGTGGAGTGTGGACCTGGTTCGGCGTCATTTCGACGTCGCGGGTAACGATGAGCAGGTCGTCTTCGCCCCGGTCCGAGTCGCCCTGGCTGCGAATGGTGATGCGTCCCTGCAACTGCCCTCCGACGATTTGCCCCACGTCGGCACGGCGTAGGTCGAGCGGGCGGTCGAACTGCAAGATCGCACCCTCGGGCGCTTCGAGCACCAGCGCTCGCGGTCGGCGCTGCGTCTCGCTTTCGGGCGGTCCGTCGGGGGTCAGAATAATGGCGCAGGGGCGCAACTCCAGACGGCCGTCGCCCAGGTTGCGGTAGTCCTGCATGAGAAGCCGGAACTGGTCGCTTTCGAGGATTTTGGGGCTCTTCAGCGCCCAGGAATCGGGGGCGAACAGCTCGGCCAGGTCAGCAACCCGTTGATCGAGCCGCCCTGCTTCCCCGCGTCGGCGGGCGGCGTTTGCGTCCATCTCGGCACGCCGCGAAGCCGCCGGCTCGATCAGCGGAACGGCCACGAGCGTGTACGCCCAGTACGCCATCGTGACGGTGAAGAAGCTCACGGCAATTCGGGTGATGCGGGGCATGAGGCTACGAAGGGGCCACCTTCCAAACGGGCGTCTGCTAGGTCAAATAACTCTGAACTACCGCGTCCCACCTTTGTTGCGACTGAAGAATCCACTCGACGGTTTCACGCACGGCGCCGGCCCCGCCCGGCGATCGCGTCACAAAGTGCGCGGCCCGCCGTAATTCCGCGCACGCGTCGGCCACGGCCACTCCCAGCCCGACGGCCGACACTGCGGGCAGGTCGGGCAGGTCGTCACCGAGGTAGCACACCTGTTCGAGGCCGAGCCCCAGCGCTGCGGCAATTTCACGCACGGCGATCAACTTGGATTCGACACCCTGCCGGACGATTTCCACGCCCAACTCGGCAGCTCGCAGGTTCACAATGTGCGAACTTCGGGCGGTAACCACACCGAACCGGCATCCGGCCTTCTGCCATAAGCGAATGCCCATCCCGTCCCGGATGTGAAATTGCTTGGTTTCCATACCGGCGTTGTCGAGCACAATGCGCCCGTCGGTCAGCACGCCGTCGACGTCGGAAAGGATGAGTTCGATTGTTTGGCAACGCCGTTCGATATCCATTTGCACCACTTCGCGATCGCCCACCGATTCACGCTCCTGAAGCACTACGCAGCCCCACCGCGCTCAGGTTCGGGGAAAACCCGGCAATGGGTCGCATTTTCCATGGAAACTTCATCCGGCCCTCCGTCAGCGGTGTCCTGGGGGAACAGGCCGACAATGTCGGTTACGTCGAGTAAGCCGACGGGGCGGCATTCCGCATCGACGACGGGTAATTCGCTAATTTTTTTCCACGCGAGGATCGCGACCGCGTCGGTTAGCATGGAGCCGTAGACGGCTCGCACGGGCTCGGGAGTCATGACCTCGCGCACCGGATGGTCGAGCAGATTATCGCGGCGACGTTCAAAGAGGCGGGCGAGGTCGCTGTCAGTAAAGATGCCTGCCAGCCGCTGCCGGCTATCGACCAACATGATGGCCCCGGTTCGCCGCCCGGGCAGAGTCACGGCCACCAGCACCTCGCGTACGGTTTGGTCGGCCGGGGCGACTCGGCATTGTTCGATCGGGCGCATATGATCCTCGACCCGGCTGAGCCGCCGGCCCAAATTGCCGCCCGGATGGAAGCGGGCGAAGTCTTCCGGGCGGAAGCCTCGCATTCGGCTGGCGACCAGCGCCAGCGCATCGCCCATCGCCAGCATGGCCGTGGTGCTCGTGCTCGGCGCCAGTCCGAGGGGGTCGGCCTCTTCGAGCGGGCCCAACTCAACGGCCACCGTGGCCGCCCGGCCCAGGGTGCTCTGCTCGTTGGCCGTGATCGCCAGAATCGGTATCCCAAACTGATGAATCACCGGCAGGAGGCGAATCACTTCCTCCGTTTCGCCACTTTGCGAAAGAATCAACAGCAGATCGTCGCCCTGGAGGCGGCCCAGGTCGCCGTGGACCGCTTCAGCCGGATGGAGGTAATGGGCGGGAGTTCCCGTCGACGCCAGGGTGGCCGCGATCTTACGCCCCACCAGGCCTGCTTTTCCCATCCCCGTTACAATGATGCAGCCACGACACGTGACCAACTGCTCGACGGCGCGGCAGAAGGAGCCGTCCAGCCGCTCGGTCAATCGGGCCAGCGCGCGACTTTCCGTCAGAAGGATTTCGCGGCCTTGCCGCAATTGCTCCAGCGGAGACCATTGAGATACTCGTGCTACAGATGAAGCGCTCATCGCGTGGGTCATCCTTGACAGTGGCCGCTGAGTTTCGGAGGCATCGTGCCCACGGTCGCCGTTTCCAAGGGGCATCGCCGGTTTTCGCGGCACACGGGGTGAGCTTTTCAACCGCCCAGCCGTTCTGCTGCGAAAATGAAACTGTCCGCTCCCCATGCAGCGGAAAACTACTCGCGCCGCCCCGCCGTGCATGGTGACGCGCACGGCAACCGTTTCAAGGGGCTGCCCTTACCCTCTGAAAGCGGTCGGCGCCACGAGAGACCAACCCCTTACGGCGTCCGGAGTGCGATTGTACCATTGCGCCCCCGGCATGGCAACGCGGGAAAAAGGAAGACGGCCTGCGAAGCATGCTACCAGTGCCAGCACAACGCTGTGAGGTCAGCACGGGATCCGGGCTCGTCCGGTTCTATACTCGCCGCGAGCTAAACCTGCGCTTTGGGCTAAACCTGCGCTTTTCATAGGATGGGCTTTAGCCCGCCAAAGCGAAGACGGACAAGAATGTCCATCCTACAAAAGCGCAATAAAGGCACACGGCGTGTGCCGTTCCAAGAGAGGAATTGTCTGCACCTGGAAATGGAAACGCGATATAATGGAATGGAGTGGCCTGCACTTAGAAACGGAAAAGCCAAAATGGCACCATTTAGTTCGCAAGGGGGGGACGTATGCAAACGTTCATTATGCTGGGGAGGTATTCTGCACAATCGCTGCAAGGGATGAGTGTGCAGCGCACGCACAAGGCCAAGAGTCTGATCAAACATTTCGGTGGCGAAGTGGAGACGATCTACGCCATGCTGGGCGATTGGGATTTAGTGGTGATCCTCGCCATGCCGGGCGTCGAAGAGGCCATGAAAGCCGCAGTCGCTCTGACGAAGCTGACGGGCATTGACTTTACCACAATGCCCGCCGTGCCCGTCGAAACATTCGACAGGCTGATGAGCGAACTGTAGCGGGCCGGCAATCTTTCGAGTTCTTCACCGGCCTGTGAACGGTTACGCAAGGACCAACCCACGGGGCACGTGCGCCTCGTATGGAACGAGGGGAGTCGTGCCCCGTGAACGGTCCTCGTCACGACGTCAGCACTTCACTTCGATGCGCTTCGGCTGAGCCGCTTCGTGCTTCGGAACGGTAATCCTGAGTACGCCATCGTGGTACTCGGCCTCGATCGCGTCGGGTTTTACGTGCGAAGCCAACGGAATGATCCGGCGGAACTGACCATACGCCCGCTCCACGCGGTGGTAGGTCTTCCCCTTCTCTTCGGCTTCCTGGCGCCGTTCGCCGGAAATCCAAAGCTGGTTTTCCTTCAGCTCGACGTCCACTTCATCGGGCTTCATACCGGGCAGATCGAGCGTGATCTCGTACTCTCGCTCGGTCTCAGCGACATTCGCCCGCGGCGCGAACAAAGCGGCCTGCTCGCCACCGTCGCCGGCGCCGAAGAACTGGTCGAACAGGTCGTCCATTTCGTGCCGGAGTTCATCGAACCAACCCGACCTGCGACCGCCAAGCGGCGTCATCGGTCGTGCTGCCGTCCAAGGAGTTAGTGCCCGTACCATGGCTCTACCCTCCATTCGAAAACGTCCATCCCGGCAACCAATCACGCGTCGCGCCCGACCGCCGGGATGTTGCCGGTCAGGGCGACCATCGAAACACACTACGACGGCGCAGCAACCATCGTGCCAATCGCGCACGGCTGTGCCGGAGGCACGCTATAGCCCTAAGTATCGTAGAGCACACCACTTGCGTAAGGCCGCTGCCGGCGGACGCCCGTCAAAACGACACGCGAGCCGAGCCGAGCCTGCCACTTTGGCAGGCACAAAGACCATCCCACACCTTGACCACTGGACAAACGCGGCCCAAGCGGCGAATATAACTCCTATGCCTCACCAAGACTTCGATACCGCTTCGCTGGCCGCTTATCTGCACCTGACTCCACAGCAAGTGGAACGGCTTGCGGAGCGTGGCAAGCTTCCGGGCCGAAAGGTGGCGGGCCAATGGCGGTTTCCGCGCCCCGATATCCACCACTGGTTCGAGCAGCGGATCGGCCTGAGCGACGAGGACGAGCTGGTCGAGATGGAGGACGTACTCGAACGGAATGCGTCGTCCAGCCCAACGGAAGACGTCTCGCTCGCCGAACTGCTGCCGCTTGAGGCGATTGCCGTTCCGCTCAGCGCCCGAACCAAAGACTCGGTGATCCGTGCCATGGTCGAATTGGCGGCGGCAACCGGCCGGCTTTGGGATCCGCGTGCCATGGCCGAGGCCGTGAAGAAGCGCGAGGAGCTGCACCCGACCACCCTGGGCAACGGCGTGGCACTGATGCACCCTCGCCGTCCGATGGCGAAGATTTTGGCTCAGCCCACGCTGGCTTTAGGATGCACGACAACGGGGATTCCTTTCGGGGCCGGCGCGCCGTTGACCGACGTCTTTTTCCTGATCTGCTCCACGGAGGACCGCGGCCACCTTCGTGTGTTGGCACGGCTCAGCCGTGTGCTGACGGCGCCGGGGTTCCTCAATGCCCTGCACCAGGTTTCCGACGCCAAGGCTGCGCGGCAACTCATTCTGGAAACGGAAGAGGCGCTCCAGTGAACGCGGCGCCGTCCATCCTCCTGGTAGGTCCAGCGCACCGGGGCGAATTTCACGACGCCGTTGCCACTTTGAACTCCTATGGGCGCATCACTTCGGCCCGCGACGCAATCGAAGCCGAGAGGCTGCTGGCCGGCGGCGAGTTTGTGGCCGACTTGATGGTGATCGTCCAGTCGTTCCCCGGTGAGGTCGCCCCCGAAGCCGTCGATCGTTTGCGCCGCCGGGCGCCGCTGGCGCGCATCGTTGGCCTGCTGGGTAGCTGGTGCGAAGGCGAGATGCGCAGCGGCGAACCCTGGCCGGCCGCCATCCGTTTGTATTGGCATCAGTGGCCGGACCGGTGTATAGCCGAGTTCCACCGAATGCAATGCGCGCGACCGGCCGCCTGGTGGCTTCCGGCTACGGCCACGGAGGAGGAGCGATTGCTGGTCGAGTCGCGCGATCCGCTACCCACCGGCGCGGGCCTGGTGGCGGTGAGCAGCCGTTCGTTCGACATGGCGGAATGGCTTTCCGACGCCTGTCGCCGCCAGGGCTATGCCACGGTCTCGGTCGACCCTCGCCGGAGCCCACGAATCGAGGGCGCCACTGCCGCCCTTTTCGACATGGCGGACGCCTGCCCCGACGACTTGACCGACCTTGCGGTCTTCGCCACCCAACTCCGGCCCGCGCCGGTGGTGGCGTTAATGCACTTCCCGCGGACTCAAGATATCCGTCATGCCGACCGGCACGGCGCTGCCGCCGTATT
>SKZG01000419.1 GCA_007127495.1 Planctomycetales bacterium | reverse complement strand
GATCCCAGCATGTCGGTGCTGGTCACGACCAAGGAGGAAATCCAGGAGTCGAACAGCGTGTACGCACAAGGAGGGATTGCCGGGGTCATGGCCGAGGGCGATCGTTTCGAGGATCACGTGGCCGACACGCTCCGGGTGGGCGGCTCGCTGTGCGACCCCGAGGTGGTCGAAAGTGTCGTGCGCGAAGCGCCGATGCGCATCGAGGAACTCATGCGCTGGGGCACCCGCTTCGATCAGGCCGACGGCCGGTTGGCACTCGGCCGCGAGGGCGGTCATGGCCGCCACCGCATCGTTCACGCCCTCGGCGACGCGACCGGCAAGGAGATCATGCGGGCGGTGACCGTGCAGGTGCGCAAACGGGAGCACATCGACATTTGGGAGAACACGTTCACCATCGACCTGGTCACGCTCGACGGCGCCTGTCGTGGTGCGCTGGTGTGGAACCCCCAGCACGGCAAGACCATGGTTTGGGCAAAGCAGACGATATTAGCCACCGGCGGCGCAGGGCAGCTTTACCGTGAGACAACCAACCCCGACGTCGCCACCGGCGACGGCATGGCCGTCGCTTACCGTGCCGGGGCCGTACTGACCGATCTGGAGTTCGTCCAGTTCCATCCGACCGTATTGTATATCGCCGGCGGAAGCCGGAGCCTCATCAGCGAGGCCGCGCGCGGCGAAGGGGCGCACCTGGTCGACCGTCACGGCCACCGCTTCATGCCCGACTATGATCCCCGCGGAGAACTCGCCCCGCGCGACGTGGTCAGCCGCGCGATTGTCGACCAGATGCAGCGAACGCGTCACCCGAACGTGTACCTCGACCTGACCCATCTCGACCCGGCCAAGGTGCGCGAGCGGTTTCCCGGAATCGCGCGAACGTGCGCCGACTTCAGCCTCGACATCACCCGCGAACGTATCCCGGTCCGGCCGGGCGCCCATTACATGATGGGCGGGGTGCAGATTGACTTGGCGGGCCGGGCCACGTTGCCGAACTTGTGGGCGGCCGGAGAAGTCACTGCCAGCGGACTGCACGGCGCGAACCGGTTGGCTTCGAACAGTCTTTTGGAGTCGCTGGTATTCGGGTTTCGCGCGGGCCACGGCGCGGGGGCGGCGGCCGCCGTCATGGACAACGCCTACCAGGCGGCCAAGGTGGAGAACCGGCGCGTCGAGCCGCCCAGCGAGATGCTCAACCTGCCCGACATCCGCAATTCGCTCATGAGCCTTATGTGGCGCGACGTGGGCGTGCGCCGCGACGCCGAGGGGCTCAGCGAGGCCGCGCAGAACATCGAGACGTGGTCCCGCTACGTGCTCGCCCGGCAGTTCAACGACCCCAGCGGCTGGGAGCTTCAGAACATGCTCATCCTCGCTCGCCTGCTCGTCAACGCCGCCCTCGCCCGCCAGGAAACCCGGGGCGCTCACGTGCGCACCGACTTCCCCGAAACGGACGACACGCACTGGCGCCGGCACCTGACCTTCCAGCGCAAAGACTGACCTTCCAGCGCAAAGCCCCACCTTCCAGCGCAAAGACTGACACAACGCGCGCACCCGGTGAACGGTTTCGCTGGAACGGCCTTCCGGCTTGCCGCTATCCGCCGCCGGTATCGAGGCGGTCTTGCTGAGCGTGGCGCCGCCGAATGGCCGCGGCGCGCGAGCGGAGTTCCGCCGCGCGTCGGGGGTCGGGCTGGCTGCGATTCTCCAGAATGTCGGCGACGAGATCGCACGCGGCGGCAAGGTCGGGATGAAACGCCGGCAACACCTTTTCGCGGATCGCCAGGCAGCGGTCGGCCGCCGGCTGCGCCCGGTCGTGGTCCCCTTGGCCAACGTAAAGCGCGGCCAACCCGAAATGAAGCCGAGCCGCCTCCGGGTGCTCCGGCCCGAGCACCGCCTCCGCCATGGCGAGGGCCTCTTCGTACAAGGCGGCACCTCGCCTGTACGTGCGCGGACTGGTTTCCAGGGCCGCAAGGTTCCCGAGGATACGAATTGCCAAAGGATGGCTCCTGCCATAGTTGCTATCGAAGATTCGCTGAGCGCTTTCCAAAGGCCGCCGCGCATCGCGGGGACGGCCCATCGCCAGCTCCAGTTCGCCCCGCGCATTCAATGCCTCGATCAGGAACGGGTGCTCGTCGCCGAAGGCGTTCTCGATAATCTCCGTGGCGCGGTCGATAGCCAATTGGGCTTCGCGGTGGTTCTGCCGCGCCAAGTGCAACCGGGAAAGGCCCAGCAGGATTGCGGCAACATAGGGATGCTGATCGCCGTGCGCGCGCCGTGTGATTGTCAGAGCGCGAAAGTAATATGGCTCCGCTCTGGCATAGAGTGATTGGTCGCGGTAAAGCGTGGCCAGGTTGGCCAGCACCGGAGCGGAGAGCAGATGCCCGGCACCGACCGATTCATCGCTTTGCCGAAGTGCCAATAGACCGTGTTTCCTGCCTCCGTCATAATTCCCCTGCGCCCAATGCAGCAGGGCGAGATGGCTCCGATTCACTGCCGCGATCGGCAACGGAACCGACGTGGCCTGCTCGGCAAGTAGGGCGCGTGCCAATCCAAACTGGGTTGCCGCTCCGGGCAAGTCGCCTTGCACGTACAGCAACATGCCCAGGTTCCCCAGGGCCGTGGCCCGGCCGAGCGAGGTTTGACGGCTTTCGCGCGACCAGTCGATCAGTTCGCGAGCTGCAAAATACCGCGCCCGCATGAGGCATACCATCGCCTGGTTATTCCGGCTGATTGCGGCCAAGGCCCCGGCATCCGGCAGCGAGGCTTCCCAGAGATCGCGCGACTGCTTGAAGTATTCTTCAGCCTCGTCATAGCCGCGGCCTTGGTTCAGGTTCAGCAGGCCCCGAGCGTGGAGGTAGAAACCGCGTGCGGCGGCGTCGGCAGGGAGGCGTGTTCGGACGAGTTCTCCTGCCCGCCCGATCAACGGTTCCGCTTGCCGCATGTCGCCCGCCAGCATGTGCGTTACGGCGGCCTGGCACAAGACCATCGGTTCGTTGGGGTTCCGTGCGAGCGTGTTGTTGTATTCGGCGATGGCATCGGAGAAACGTTCGGCATACACATAGGCCTGAGCGCGTGCCAGGCTGATCTGTTCCGGCTTGGCTTGGGCTTCCTCGGTGGCCGCGGCAAGCAATGCATGCGCGTCGTTGAATTGGCCCCGAGCAATTGCCCTCAATGCGAGCTGGTATGCCCCGGCCCTGTCAGGGATCAACCGTGCCAGGATTGTGGCTCGTTCGGGTATCACCGGCGGCAAGCAGACGGCGGTGTGCGGGTCGAGCATGACTAGTTCCGCAGCGGCGATTGTCTGTC
>SKZG01000370.1 GCA_007127495.1 Planctomycetales bacterium | reverse complement strand
TCGGCCAAGGCGACGACTTTGACATTTGCATAACTGGAGTTGGCCAGCGCATTCACTGCAGCTCCGACACCCCGGCCCCCGCAGCCAATCAGCGCGATTCGCACTGGGTCATCCCCAGCGGCGTGGGCGGCGCGGGCGATGCTTGGGCCGCCGGCCAAAGCCGCGCCCGTTAGGGTTGCGGCCGCACCGGAACGCTTCAGAAAGTCGCGACGCGAACTCGTTGTGGAAACGGCGAAACGGACCATTGGGGGTTCTCCTGAAAATGGTGGGAGGCATCTCCTGAAAATGGCGGGGAGGCACCGCAAGGGCACAGTCCCTTTGAACGGCTACCTTCACATCAGTATAGGCGGGCGGAAGCGGGAAGTCCAGAAGCTTCACGGGATATGGCCGTTTAGAGGAGGTACTCCGCCCACGTCATCGACGGTAGGCCTTACTGGTCGGGGCCCCCTTGCGGCTCATGGCGGGAAAATGCCCCGCAGAAACCGTGCATAGTGGGGGTAATCGACCAGCGGGCCATTCGGAGCAGCGGCCTCGATAACGATCCAGCCGCTGTAGTCGACGTCGTCGAGCGCTTCGCGCACCTTGCGAAAGTCGATGCGCCCCTCGCCCAACCGGTGGCGGCCGTCCTTGGCGTGGAGCTGGCAAAGGACCCCCTTGCCGCCTAATTCGCGAATCTCGGCGAGGATATCGTAGCCCTTGTCGGTCGAGTTGCCTACATCGTAATAGACGCTCATGGCCGGCGAGCCGACCCGGTCGATCAGCCGCAGGTTGTCGGACGCGCTTAAGTAGTTCTCCAGGCCGATGACCACGCCGGCCTTCTCCGCCGCCGGCGATACATCTTTGAGCACGCCTACGAGATGGTCGATCTCGGTCGTGTTGCGCATGTCGAGGTCGCCCTTGCCGAAGCAGGCGGGCATGACGATCCCGAGGCCAAGGTCCTTGCAAACGCCGATGCTCTGGGCGAGCCACTCCGCGGCCTGGGGATCGCTCTTCAGCGGAATCTGATTCATTTCGCCGATGGCCAGCGAGGCGATTTCCAGCCCGGTGCGGGCAGTCGCCTCGCGATACCGGCGGCGGACCTCCGGGTCGGTCGTATTCGCGCCGCCGAGCACTCCCATACTGATTTGGACGCCGTCGAGGCCCATCTCCTTGGCCACCTCGAACGACGCCGGGTTGGCCCTGTGGCGGAGGTTCCAGTCGCACGCGCCGATCTTGAACCATCGCGCCTCGGGGGCCGCGAGGAGCGGTTCAAACCTCATGGCGAACGCGGCGGCCGCAGCCCCCGCGGCGCCGCGAAGCAGGGTGCGCCGGGAAATCGTTTGATGCATGGTCTCACCTATGGGCTGAGAGAGGTTTGCTCGTTTGCTGAAACCCCTAACTGGGTATGGCACCACCGCGCTTTTGACCGGTCGCGCCGTGTTTCACCTACGACGTATGGGTTCCAGCTTACCCGCCGGGAGCGACTGTGTCAACAAGCATGGACGAAGCCTCGCGTCCCCCGGCCGCGGCAAGCCGCTTAGCCTCAGGCCTCCACGCCGGGTGGGGTGGCTTCAATTTCGGCGCCCAGGGAGTCGCGGGACTGGGGCATCAGGAGCCGCCAGACGGCCCAGGCCGCCAGGCCGGCGGCGGCACCGCCCAGGTGCGCCAGCGCCGAGACACTGCTGAAGCCGGCCATCTGGTGGTGCGCGATCCAAACTCGAGCGGGTTGGTTTCATGCTCGACGGGCAGGCCCAGCAGTGCGGGCAAGACCTTCCAGCTTTCCTCGGGGGCATTGCCGTCGTCAGCAAGGGAACTCGTGCCGATGGACGGCGGCCGTGCTTCGTGGTATACTCTTGCAGCCATCCATCATCCGTCGGACAGAGAATCCATGGTGAAGATACTCGGCATCGTCGGAAGCTACCGGAAGCAGGGGTTGATCGACACCCTGGTTGGCGAGGCTCTGGCCGCCGCCGAGGCCGAAGGCGCAACGACCAAAAAGATTTACCTGACCGACGCGCACATCGACTTCTGTCGCAACTGTCGGCACTGCACCCAACGGCCCGGGCCGGAACGCGGCGACTGCGTGCAGTCGGACGACATGGATGCCATCCTGGACGAATGGGCGGAATGCGACGGACTGGTGCTGGGCGCGCCGGTGAACTTCTTCAATACCACCGCCGTGACGCGCCGCTTCATGGAACGGCTGGTCGGATTCGCCTACTGGCCCTGGGGACAAATGGCCCCGTCGGTGCGCGCGAAGCATGCGGGTAAGCGGGCGGTGGTCATCACCTCCGCGGCCATGCCGGGGCTGATGATCGGCGTCGTTACCGGGGCCCCGCGGGCGCTCCGGATGATCGCAACGACCATGGGCGCGAAGGTGATCAAGACCATTTGCGTCGGGCTGGTCGCCCGCGAGGAACGCCCAACGCCGCCGGCGCGGGCCGTCCGCAGGGCGCAGGCCGCGGGCAGGCGGCTGGCGGCTCGCTGAACTGGGGGGGGCCACGGTGTCGCATTGCGGTCCATGCGCCCACCGCACGAGCGACGTCCATGCACGTGAAAGCCGGATGTTGGGCTCGGCCCTGGCCCGCCGGACAGCGTTTCCGCCGTCCGCCGCGAACAAGAAGGAAGTCTGCTACCTCTCGCGGGGCGTGGGGGGGGGCGGATGCGGCCTGGAAAGCCGGTGGAATTCTCCAAGAGGACGGATATAATCGAGGGTCGCTATCCATTTCCTCCTGCAGGCATTCGGAAGATCATGAAAGTTTCGTATTCGGCCGATGAATGCGCCTCGGCCGCCGCCGAATTCGACCGGCACGAGCATCGCAAGGACGGCGAACGGGTCGTGCAAAAACTCACCGGCAGCCTCGACCTGTTGCGCGATTGCCTCTACCTGCGCATCCACCGCGACGTGGAGCAGAGCGTCGGGTTCGATTCGATGCTCATGCCCGTCTCGGAACTGAAAGCCGAGCGGCAAACCGCCGATGAAATCGAACAGTATCAGGTGGCCGAGGGGGCAGCGGCGGCTGTACGGCACCGTATTGACGACATCGTTCGTTGACAAGTCTTCGTCGATCGGCGTCAGAACCGGTCGCCCGGATGAGCCACACCACCGCCGGCACCGTCACCACGCTGGCGAGGGTGCTGACGAAGATGGCTTGAGAAACGAGCGGCACGTCGCCACCATGTTTCTCCACCACGATGGAGCAAGTCACCGCCACAGGCATGGCCGAAATGATCAGCAGCGGCAGGTACCAGCTTTCCGCCAGCTTCTGAGCGTCGACCGTCCGAAGCATCGAGGTGAATACCAACGCCGGGAATGCGAC
>SKZG01000191.1 GCA_007127495.1 Planctomycetales bacterium | reverse complement strand
GGGCCGATTCGAGCTGGTCGAGGCTTTCTCGCAGGCCCGCTACGTTCGCACGCTGGTTTCGAATCCGTACTTGCTGCTCCATCAAACCGAGTAGTCCGCCCGCCCCCGGACTGGCTCCGGGCACAAGGGTGCCGAGTCGGATGCCGGCCGGCGAGGGGCCGGGGGCGGCGGCGCGGCCGGCGATCGTACTGGCATAAAACGATCGGCGGAACCGTTCCATTTGCCGGATATTCGCCAATAGGGCACGCTCGGCATCGGTCAGCGATTCAAGGACCACCGCGCGGCCGGCTCCGCGAAGCAGCGGCTGCACCAGGGAAAAGTCGAGAAGCGAACTGGCCATGTACTCGTCGGGACCGGCGAACTGCCAGACCAGCGAGTTGGCCACGCCCACGACCAATTCCGCTCCCGTGGCGAATCGCCTTCGCATTTCGATGATGCGGGCCATGTCGGTATTGATAGCCAGCCGACTGGCAGGCCCACCCGGGCGGTCGGAGCCGTCGACGGTGAAAAAGGTCGAGTGGCCGCCAAAGAACTGGGCATCGAACCGGAACCGCTGGAAGGACACGTCCAGGGCCGAAAGGTACAGGTTCTCCAGTTCGCCCTGGTAACGGCGCGAATGCAACCTTGCCAGAGAAACCGACGACTCGCGGTCGAGAACGACATTGCCCTCGGTGTCGCGAGGCACGTGCAGCAGCCAGAAGGGGTTTTCGACAAAGGGCGTCGTGCCATACCGGTCCCATGCCCGCGATCCCGGCTTCCCGTCCACGCACTGCATCAAGGCATGCGAGGTCGGGTCGTCCGGCGGTCTTGGGGGCCAGTTGGGGCAGTGTGGGTCGTGCATGCGCGATCGGGGGTCGACGTCGATGGTGTAGTCATCCAGTTCCCAATCCGGGCCGTAGGCTCCGCGATCAATGAGGCTATAGGCCTCATAGTCGGCTTGATTTCGGTAGAACGAACGAGTACACCCCCCCAACAAGACGGGCAACGTCAACAGGGTTAGGGTGAGCGCTCGTCGCAGCCCCCTTGGGTTCGGGGGGCGAACGGTGGCATGCGTTCGATCGGGATCGGTTGCTTTCACCTTACCCCATTCGGCGCGGGCCGTTGTACGACTTTAACGATTATGTTGTTCAGGGGGTGTGTGGAGGATTGGGGAGCTTTAGGTTTTGAAAGGAGTTCGGAAAAAATCGTGAAGGCCGTGGCGCAAAGTTGACAATCGGCCCCGGACCGAATATCATCGATCATAGGCGTCGGTTTGCCTTGATTTCACCAACACCCCAACCTCAGGGGGGCTGTTATGAGCATTTGGAATAAAATCCTTCTGGGCCTCATTTTTCTCTCGTCGCTGGTATTTATGTACATGGCGGCGCGTACGCTCCAAACGCACAAGACGTGGCGCGAGGCCGCCCAGCGGCAAGAGAATCGCATGGAGGACCTCGAAAAACAAATTGAGGAAACAATCCAGGCCGTCAGCGAGGAAGACGAACTTGCCGCGATGGGCATCGAGCAGCTCCGCCAGGCACTGTTTTCCATCTTGATCGATCGCGGCCGCGTGTGGATCAACTGCGAGCCCGAACAGATCAACGCGGAAACCGGCGCGGTACGCGTCAAAACCGACTTCCCCGATGAAGACAACCTGCCCGGACGCCACGGAATCCATGAGAAGACCATTCTGCACGTCTTTGAAGAGGCCGACGTCCAAGCACCGCTCAACGAAGCAGGCGGTCGGTACTTGGGTGAGTTCAGGGTGACGGAAGTCGCGGACGGCCTCGTTGGCATGGAGCCGTCGATGAAGATGGAGCAACGAGAACTCGATCGCCTGGCCGAGAGCCGCGGGCCGTGGAGCCTTTACGAAGTGCTTCCTTACGACAGCCACAAGATCATCCGGAAAATGGATAAGGACTACCTGAGTGAAGTGCTTCCAGAAACGGTAGTGAACGAATACCTTTTCGACGGTGAGCCGATGACTCGCGAAAAGGCCGAAGAGCTGGGGCTCGAGGGCCGCATTGTCGACGAGAAAGGCGACGAAGTGGCTGACGGCGAAGAAGGCATCTATGTTCGCGACCTTCGCGACTATGGGACATGGTTCGCGGTGTTTCATCGCGAAAGGACGCTTTGGTACGATCAGCGCGATTCCGCCCAGGGCGACAAGCAGTATGCCGAAGCCGCTGCAGCCGATGCGAAGAGGCAGGTCGACTTCCGTCAGCGGGAGGCGGCCGAACTGAGAAGCGAGTTAGCCGATTTCCGCCGGGAATTGGATGCGGTGGTAGCACACCGCGAAGCACTCCAAAGGAAGTTGGCTGAAGTGGGCCAATCGGCCGCCCAAATGGCCGCGAACAATCGTTCGCTCGCAAGCCAGATTGTCGAGGTGCAATTGGAGGCCCAGCGCCGCATCGATGAGCGCACGCGGCGCGTGGCCCAAGGCGCGGGCGACTAGAGTAACACGGAATTTGACGGAACCAATCAGGCGCCGCTCGCGCCGCCCAGGACAAGAGGCCCAGGATGGGAATCTACGACCGCGATTATTACCGGGGTGACGTCCGGCCCGGCCTTCAAATGCGCGCGCCGCAAACGGCGGTTGTCGGGATCATTCTGATCAACGTGGGCGTGTGGCTGGTCGACGGCCTCTTCTTCGAGCATCGGCTTACCGCTTGGCTGGGGTTGCGCGGCGATGCACTCTGGAAACCCTGGCTCTGGTGGCAGTTCGTTACTTACGGATTTGCCCACGCGCCGCAACTGAACCACGTATTGTTCAACATGCTGGCGCTGTTTATCCTTGGGCGCGATATCGAGTGGACTTACAGAAAACGCGAGTTCATTCGCTTGTATCTTGCTTTGATCGTGGTCGGTGGGCTGGTATGGTCGCTTGCCATGGCGCTGCGGGTATTCGTATTTCGAGAAATTCCTGCCGAGGCAGCCGGCCTGTATCCTCCGGTTGTCGGCGCCTCGGGGGCGGTGGCCGGGATCGTGGTACTGTTCGCTCTGCACTTCCCGCGCCGCACCTTGTTGCTGTTTTTTGTCATCCCGATACCTGCCTGGGTCTTGGGAGTGCTCTTGGTGCTATTCGACGTGATGGGGGCGTTAGGCCATGGAGCGGAAAACGTGGCCTATATTGTGCATCTCGGTGGTGCGGGCTTCGCGTTTCTCTATTTCCAGCGAGGGTGGCGCTTCGCGCGTCTGGGCGAAGGGCTCAGCGGCTGGTTTCGCCAAATGCGGGGGCCGCGGCTGCGAGTCCGCCGTCCGGAAGACGATTCCGACGATGACTTCCATAATGAGGTCGACCGCATCCTCGAGAAAATTTCGCGGG
>SKZG01000292.1 GCA_007127495.1 Planctomycetales bacterium | reverse complement strand
GCTCAGTCACGCACAACGGGGGGGTGGTGGGGTGAAAGCAAGCGACCACCGCAACGTGGTCGCAGCCATCCGAACGCCTCGGAACGTGATCTCCGACGCGATTGTCTGGCCGGTTCCTTTTCCGGCGGGTTCCTTGGCAAAGCCAACTACACTATTGTACGCTAAAGGGGCGCTCCAAGTAAAGAGATTGTTCGAATTTTTCGGCTCTTCCGTTACTAGGTGCCAGACAGCCTTTGTTTCAGGGACGGCACACGGCGTGTGCCTACTACATTGGCTCTTCTTGCCTGCGGCCGGCCAGATAACCCGGTTCGGTGTGTCAGGTCGCAACATGCGCGCAGCGCGCGCACGTTGGGAGCCGCCTGTTGGGTTGCGGGCGGAGGCCGCGTTAGCGATTCGTCCCGCTATTTTTCGGCTTCCCGCCCCCGGCATTGGCGTCGTCCGGGTCCGGAAAGCGGAGTTCGCGGCCTTCGGAGTCGAAACACTCGAAAACAAGGTGTTCGGGGGGAACGCCCTTGACGCCGACAATTTGCACTTGCAACTCGCCTTCGGTTTCGAGGCGGGCAAGTTCGTGCCGTTTGTTGTTGTTCAGGTATCCGGCCACTTCATCCACGACACTGATCACCACGCGGGCAACCTGCGGCCGCTGGCTTGCAAGGATCAGCAGGCGAACGACTTCAAGCCCCATACTTTCGGGAGTTTTCACCACGCCGGTGCCGTTGCACCATGGGCAGTCGGAATAGACACTTCGTTTGAGGCTTGGCCGGATGCGTTGCCGGGTCATTTCGATGAGCCCGAACGGGCTGGTGCGAAGAATCTTCGTTCGTGCCCGATCGCGTTTCATGGCGTCGCGCAATGCCCGCTCCACGCCCCGGCGATGTCTTTCCTTGCGCAGGTCGATGAAGTCGTTCACGATCACCCCGCCAAGGTCGCGAAGCCGGAGCTGACGCGCGATTTCCTCGGCGGCCAGCAGGTTCATTTGGTAGGCGCTTTCCTCGGCCGAATCGTCGGCACGGAAGCTGCCGCTGTTGACGTCGATGGCCACCAGGGCCTCGGTCTGGTCGATCACGATCGACCCACCCGCCTTCAGTGGAACGGTGCGCCGGTGGATCTTGGCAATCTCCTCGTCCAGCCGGTACTTGTGGAACAACGGCTCTCTTCCTTCGTAGAGCTGCAGCCGATGCACGTACCTGGGCATGACCAGTTGAAGGAACTCCTTGGCTCGCTCGTACGCTTGGGCTTCGTCAATGTAAATCGTGTCGAGATCGCCGGTGAAGATGTCGCGGATCGTCCGGATGATCATGTCGCTCTCTTCGTAAATGTCGACCGGGGCCGGCAGCTTCTTGATCCTCCGGACAATCACCTTCCAAAGCCGCACCAGGTACGCCATATCGCGCGACAGGTCGCGTTTGCTCCGGTCGGACCCGGCGGTCCGTACGATGAACCCGAGGCCCTTCGGCGGATTCAACTCGAGCATGATCGAACGCAGCCGCCGGCGGACCTCGTCGTCCTCGATCTTGCGCGAAACGCCGACACGGCCGAGCGCCGGCATCAGCACCAGGTAGCGGCCGGGGATGCTGATATAAGTGGAAAGCGTCGGGCCTTTCGTGCCGATGCCTTCCTTGATCACCTGCACGAGCACCTCGTCGCCGCGCCGAAGGATGTCCTGAATGGGCGGTTTGAACCGCGGCCGGAGGCCGGGGCGCCGGGGGCGCTGCCGCGACTTCTCAGCGGCCGGGCCGGAGTCCGGTTCATCGGATAAATCGCGCCGGCGCGCGCCGAACGTTTCGCGGGCATCGTCCGGATCGAAGCCGCCCTGGCGAAAATACTGCGGTTCGACGTCGCTGATGTGCAGGAACCCGTTCCGACCTACGCCGAAATCGACGAAGGCCGCCTGAATGCTGGGTTCCAGGTTGACGACGACCCCTTTGTAGATGTTCCCGACGTAACTGTCCTGATTCGATCGCTCGATGTACAGTTCCTCGAGCGTTCCGTCTTCAACGATCGCAATGCGGCATTCCTCCGGTTGCGATACATTGATCAACATTTCCTGCTTCATGTTCACTCTTTCTGGTCCGGCGAGAGCGGCCGGCACGGAATCGATTCAGACGAGGAGCAGCTCGGGGGGGGCCTGCGATGTGCATTAGTGGACCTCCACGGTGGTGCGCTGGACACGGGCGCCTTCTTGCAGAAGGTCCGCCCGCCCCAAGGCGGCAAGAAGGTCACGCGGCGCGGCGCCCCCGCTTGGAGGAACCGCCAGGCACATCGACAAAACTCCGTCTTCGAACTTGAGATCGTCCAGCAGTGGCCGCACATCGACCGCCGCCCGGCCGCCCGGGCGTTCCACCAGGGCCGAGGGCGAGGCCAGAAGCCTCCGCACGTCTTCCGCCAACCCGGCACGGCACTCTGGGGGCACGTGGACCCGGTAGCGAAACGCGCGCGGCCGGGCTTTCGGCGTTCCCGGAGGCAATGCCTCGACCGATCGCACCCGAAAGCCCGGGGGCGAATGCTGGAGCAGCCGCGAGTGGATCGCCTCTGCTGACTGGGATGCCGAAAGCTCAAGTTCCATGACTTCGTCGAGTCCCTCAATACCAACCGCCAGCGGAGCGGGAAACATCATCCGTGGTTTCGGATGGAACCCCTCACTGAAGCTCAACGGCAAGACGGCGCGGCGAAACCACCGCTCAAAGCACCGCATGACGTCGCGGTGCCCTACAAAACGCAAGTCTCCCTGCTTACTGAATCGAATACGTACTCGTTGTCGAACCATGGCTCGACATACCCCCATTGCCGCCGTTGGCAAGGGGGCGGCCTGTAACAAACCTTGCGCCAGGACCAGGTCGTGCCCCGCAGGGGCACATCCCGGTGCCAGGCAACCAAGAGAGCGCGCCTGCCCGGCGGGCGGCCACGCTCCCACAATTGTTCCCTTCGTTCTACAGCCCCAATTCGGGGACACTTCTTTTCAATGTTTCTCGGAGGAAGTTTCTGATGTCGCGCGCGTTTTCCATGCCCAAGGCACGTTCGGCCACCGCCTTGCATTGCTCCATGGACACGCTACGGCAAACCCTTTTGATTTCCGGAATGGCGCTGGGCGCAACGCTCAGCCGGCGCAAGCCCAGCCCAAGCAGCAGCATCGTATAAATCGGGTTCCCGCTCATCTGTCCGCAAAGGTTGATCGGCTTCTGAGCCCGATCCGCAGCCTCAATGGCCCAGGACAGCAATTTGAGCACGGCCGGATCGGTCGAGTTGTACAGCGAAACCACGTCCTTGTTGCTACGGTCGACCGCCAGCGTGTACTGGATCAGATCGTTG
>SKZG01000559.1 GCA_007127495.1 Planctomycetales bacterium | reverse complement strand
TCCCGCCATGGTAATCGCGCCGGCGTCTGAAAATGAAAGGACCAGTGGCGAAGACGTTCCCGAGCTTGCCGGACAAGCCGCCGGGCGAAACTCGCCCGAGCCGGCCGCGGCTGAACCGACTGCGCTCGCGAATCGCGTCGCTAGTTCAGCCGAGCATACTACGCTATTGACAGACCGACCAGTGCTTCCTGTGCCAAGAATCCTCTTAGAAGAGAGGCTTCCGCAGGTTGCCCCTCCCACACGGGCCAGTTCGGTGGCCGGCTCCCTTCCGGTCGCAACCGGCATTTCCCGCGAGACGCCACAGGCTACCCGCACACCACGAACGAGCCCGATCGACGCTGACGCATCACTTCGCCCGGAAACTGCCGCGACGCACGCGCCACGACACGCGATTCATGTGAACTTGCAAGAACTCCGCTTTCGAATCGGTGGGACGAACATGGCGCTGCGGGCATTGGAGGCCGAGTTGAGCGAGTCGCACCAATGGAGTGCCGGCGAGTTAACGCCCCTGATGGATCGGTTGAACTCCTTGACACGGCGCGTGGTTGATTTGCGCCTATTCCGGGAAATCGTGCCCGAAGAGGCTCGCCGGATGATCGATACGACCGAATCGCCGCGACCGGCCATCACTCTGCTTGCGGAGCGAATTGCCGAGGCCCGCCATCGGACTACGGGCGATGCCTATCAGGGAACGGAAACTGAGCGGCGTGCGGAGCTGATACGACTCGACGACCTCTCCCGGCGTCTGGCTGAAATTGCCGGTTTGCTTGCCGGCTGACGCCCTGAACTACAGGCCCTTCCGGCCAGGCTGGCACGTCGAGTTCGCTACGACGTTCGGCTCCCTGCCTTGGGCCGCCACTTGCGCTTCGGAGCCGAACGAGTGGGCGGTTTGCGCTTCCCTGACGCGGGGCCGGAGGCGCGTCGGTTGGAAGTGGCTTGCTTCTCCTCCACGAGTTCTTTTTCGGAAAAGCCCGCCAAGCAGGGCCCGACGGGAAGTTTCTGATTCGTTGCCCTTTCGATGGCCTTGAGCATTGAGCGTTCTTGGCCGCTGCAAAATGAAACGGCAATTCCCTCGGCGCCGGCACGGCCGGTTCGGCCGATGCGATGGACGTAGTTTTCGATTTCGTCAGGCAGGTCGAAATTGACAACGTGGCTGACGTTTTCAACGTCCAATCCACGCGCCGCAATATCGGTGGCGACCAGGACCGGGGGACGTGATGACTTGAATCGGCAGAGCACCCGTTGGCGCGCGTTCTGGCTCTTGTTGCCGTGGAAGGCGTCGGCATCGATTCCCGCTTTCGCCAGCGTTCGGACGACTTTGTCCGCTCCGTGCTTCGTTCGGGTAAACACGAGGGTTCGTGTCCAGCTATTTCCACGAAGCCACTCGGTCAGCAGATGTTGCTTGTTGTTTTGAGCCACGAAAAAGACCGATTGCTGAATCTTCTCGACCATCGGCGATTGCGGCGAAACATAGACCTCGATCGGATCCTGCAGCCACTGGCCGGCTAGGTCCACGATGCTCCGTGGTAACGTCGCGGAAAATAGCAATGTTTGACGCTGGGTGGGAACGTGCTTGATGATGCGCTTCAAGTCGGGAAGAAAACCCATGTCGAGCATGCGGTCGGCCTCATCGAGGATCAACGTATCGACGTTTTTCAAATCGACGTGGCCTTGCTGCATCAGGTCGAGTAGCCGGCCAGGGGTGGCGACGACGACGTCGACGCCCCGATTGAGGTCAGCTACCTGACGACTCTGGTTGACGCCGCCGAAAACGACCGTTTGCCGGACGGGCGTATGTCGCCCGTACGCCGCGAAGCTGCCGTGAATTTGGATGGCCAGTTCTCGAGTCGGCGCCAGGACAAGCACGCGAATCTTCCGCCCACGCCCGTTCACGTGACACGGCTTCCGGCCAAGTCGGTGCAGTGTGGGCAGGGCAAACGCGGCCGTCTTGCCGGTGCCGGTTTGAGCGCAGCCGAGAACGTCTCGTCCTTTGAGAACCGTGGGAATAGCGGCCGACTGGATTTCCGTCGTGGTGGTGTAGCCGCGCCCCTTCACGGAACGCAGCAGGGTCTCGGCTAAGCCGAGGTCTTCGAACTTCATGTCGATTCAGAACCTTAAATGGGGGGTGGACTGCCAAATCCAACCCCTGCAGGCCCGGGATCGATGAACCATCGACCCTGACGCCTCATGCCCAAAGGGGGGCTAGAAAACCGGCAGACACGCTACGCACTCGTCAAGCAACGTCGATTGAGAATCAATAGCGTGATTGAGAAAATGGTAGAGCGATCGGGCCAAAAAGACCGATCGATGCAGGGTTTTTCGGCTTTGGCAGCACGCGCCACTGCATTCCTTACCCCGGATTCTACCTGATTCAGCGACCATTGCAAGCCCATCGGGAAGATTTTTTCAAAAATCCGGTCCGAGGCGTCGCGGCGTACCCCGGTGGACAGCCCTAAAGGCGAGTTATTCATTTGCGGGCGTTTACTATGCCGCCGCACCCCCTTGTCCATGAAAGACCTTTCGAATACCAAGGTATGTCTTGCCTCATAACGCTTTCCAGCGTACCTTAGGACGCATCGTACAAGGGGTTGGCCGCGCTTGCCGACATGATAGCTGCTCAGCCAGTTTTGCGGGCGACGGGCTCGGCTCCTTCAAACGCCAATAGGCCACCCACGACATTCATCCCTAAGACGGAACCTGCACGAAATGGGAGTTTTTGACGGATTTGAGAAAATCGTTCGACGCGATGAGCCCCTGGCCATGCATACCTGGTTCCAGTTGGGGGGGGCCGCGGAGTTCTTCGCCGAACCCCGAAACCAGGACGAATTGATCGGGCTTATCTTTCGCTGCGCCCAGGAGGAGATTCCCGCGCGCGTGCTGGGCGGAGGCTCGAACATCCTGGTGCGCGATGAAGGCGTGCCCGGCATGGTTCTCCGACTTGCGTCGCCCACGTTCGCGGCGATCGACATCCACGCCGCGGCACTGAAGGCCGGCAGCGGGGCACCCCTCGGCCGCGTCGTCACCTCTGCATGCCACTCTGGGCTGGCGGGCCTGGAATCGCTGATCGGAATCCCGGGAACGCTTGGCGGCGCCCTGCACGGAAACGCCGGAACCCATGCCGGCGACGTCGGCCAGTGGACTGCAAAGGCGACGGTCATCACCAACACGGGCGAGGTGATCGAACGCACGCGGGACGAAATGTACTTCAGCTATCGAAGCAGCAGTCTGGACGACCTGGTCATCCTTGAAGCTGTCTTCCAATTGGACGAAGACGATCCGGCCGACTTGGCCCGCCGAATGCAAAAGAACTG
>SKZG01000075.1 GCA_007127495.1 Planctomycetales bacterium | reverse complement strand
TAGCGGCCGGGTGGGGTGCCGCCGGCCTCACACGCCCCGCACCCGAGCCGGCCTGCCCGACGCCGGCTTGGCGTCTTGGCGCCGAAGCCCGGCATCAGCCCGCGCATCGATGCCGCTCAGAACCGCCGCGATTGCCGGCTCGCGGCGCGGGTCGGGCACAGCGGCTGAACGTCGTCGTTGGTGAACGCGAAGGAAAAAGCGCCCTCGCCGCACGCGGAGCATGCCAGCGGATCGAACTGCTTCCGCAACGGATTCCAGTAGACCGTATCAATAGCATACATCAGTCCGCGCATGATGAGAAGGCCGTCGGCGGGCGCGTTCGTCGCACCGTCCACCCGAAGACTCTTTGAGACCAGCCGGAGCAGTATTCGCACCCACAGAGGGGGTAATTAATTCCTGCTGTCCGACCGAGCGGCTGAACAGGAGTCAACTTGGCCTGCGCCGGACGCCCCCGGCCTGGGGTGTTCCGTTTGTGCGAGTCAAGGCCAACTGGTTTGATCCCGTTTGTGTTCCGCCCGGGGCGGCGGAGAAAGGCTGTTGACATTGGGACTGGATGGGCGAGCCAGTCCCGAAGGAGGGTGCTGAAATACTGGCAGTATAGATCGGCCCTTTTTTGGGGCGGAGCTTGTTTCATAATGGGTGCCGGCTTATCGGTTGGGAGCGATTTGCAGCGGCTGATTTGAGTAAGCCAGGGTCATGTTTCCTATTGCTTGCAGATTGCGCAGTCTGCGGGTGTTTGCCTCAATTTCCGCACATCGGGGCCACTTGGGGCGCAGAGACAGCTTGACGATGCGTTTGACGTTCGTGGCCGTACAGGCCATCAACTCCTGGATGAAAACCTTTCCGCTGCCGCGGTACCGCGCGCGGCGACCGCTATGACAGTTCATGATTTCCCCCAACTTGCACTCCACTTTCGGATGCTCCGCGCGCACTTGGGCATAGGCTTCCGTGGCCGCCTTCTCATGCACACGGCGGTACTCCACTTCGTAGTCGTTCTTATTGCTCGTGCGGCCCGAAGTTTTCGACTGCATCTTCATGCAGTCGCTCCGCAGAGGACAGGCGACGCAATCAGCGTGGGCGAAGCGATGGGTCGTCGCGTGGCCCTTGCGATCGCGGTTTTGAGAACACGACACCTTTCCCGCCGGACAGACAACTCCGCCCGTCGCGGGATCGTCCACAAACTTCTCGGGACCAAATGTCTCACTGTCCGGCTTGGCTTTGGGCGGCACGGTCGTGTCGATCGCCAAGCCGTCCGGGTCTTCCAACGCACGAAGCACCGGCCCGTTGTATCCAATGCCATCGATCGACAGGGCTTCGATATCGTTCCCGTGAGCCGCTTCTTCGCGGCGAACGAGTTCGAGGGCGTCGGCCGCTTCGTCGCCGTTGCCCGGCAATACGTTGATTTGCGTAATGATCGAGCTGTCTGCATCGACGAGGATGTCCAACATGTAGCCGTCGAAAAACGCGCCGTGCCTGCTGCGGCGAGCGTCCGGATCCACCGTGCTCCGCGTTTTGTCGCGGGCGTTCGGCTCTTGATCGCCCAGGATCTTGTGGGCCAACTCGCATTGCCTACGCAGTTTCTGCCAAGGGCCGCTGGTCTCGGCATCTTCCGGCGGCGGCAATTCGTCGACCCAGGCCAGGATCTCCTGCAGGTTCGCCACGCGCGACGCCAACCGCGTTTGATCGTTCTGTCCGCGGGTCGACTCTCGCAACAGCCCAAGGTTGACCCGTTCCCCTTCCACCATCAGCGGCTCAAACGGCTCGGCGGCGTCGAGCAACTTGTCGCGGGTCTGGGCAACCAGGGCCAAGGTCGTGGGAATGTGGATGTCGGCAATCACATGCGTGGCGTCCTTAATCCGCAGTCGATCCTTGACGAGACCGTTTTGGCGGGCGGCGCCCACGACGAGGTCGAAAACCTCCCGGAAGCCCTGCTCGCCCAAACGGCCGCGAAACCGGCACAGCGAACTCGGGTCGGGCAACGGGTGGCGATGGTTGACCTGCAGGAAATGACGGAAGGCGAGGTCGGTCTTGGCCCGCAGAATCACTTCGCGGTCAGAAAGCCTATAGTGATAGCGGAGATACTCCAGTTTCAGCATCAGTACCGGCAGTTCCGGCGGCCGCCCCTGATCGGGACAATAAAACGCCTCCAGTTTCTCCTCGAAACTCTCCCAGGGAATGACCAGCAAGGCCTTCCGCAAAAAATGATCCGCAGGGACAAATTCGGCGAACACCTCCAAGTCAAATTCCGTCAACCGCGGGCGAAAAAGGTTGCCGAGCATGGGAACGACCTCCTTGGCGAAGAATCTCGATCTCTCAGTCCACCACCCCCCTCATTATCCGCGCTCTCCCCCATAAAGTCCAGTGCCAGTATCTCAGCACCTTCCGAAGGGACGTCCCTAAGCCAGCCAAGGGCATCGCCCTGGGAAAGGGGATTGAATACACACCTGACCGGCCCAACGGGCCAACGATTCGCCCGATGGCCGTGGCCCCGGGTCGGGTAATGCGGGAACGGTTGGCCCGTTGGGCCGGCTATCGACATCGTTGCGCTGTTACCCAGGGCAACGCCCTGGGAAACGGGTTTGAATACACGCGTGTCCGGCCCAACGGGCCAACGGTTCGCCGGAATGGTTGATGGATGGACGCGGGTTTGCGATTTATGGGAACGATTGGCCCGTTGTGCCGATGATTCGCTGTCGCCGGGCCGGTTTACAGGGCGGTAGCCGGCCAGTCATCCATCCGGCCGGGGCTTGCGGCCTGTTGATTTGATGCATTGCTAGCAAGTCAGAAATTGATGGTTTCGGTCCAACGGTCCGGTATTGCATCGTGCCCGCAGGTCATCACGAGCTTTGGGACAAGTGCAACCCAATGCCTTGTGATCCCGTGTTCCGCCGCAGGCGATTTTCGTTCTTGCGCAATCTTCCTCCGCTTCCGTGTTTTACGCTTCGACCGCACATTTGGCAGTTTCAGCGCGCAGTGTCCCTATTTGACGTGCCAGTTTCATCAAATTGAACGCGGTTGCCGCCCAGAGCCATTCGGTCTTGACTTTCTCCAGCCCTCGCAGCAAGAACTGGCGAAGGCCCATGATCGATTTGAGAATGCCAAATGTCGTTTCGGCGATCCACTGACGTTGCTTGTAGATCGCTTTCGCGGAAGCACTGCTCATCCGAGCCGCAGTCCGCTCTCGTACTTCTTCATATTCGTCTCGCCTGACGGTGCGGCCATGCTTCGCCTGGGGACTCAAACATGCAGCTGCCAGGGGGCAACCCTCGCAGTTCCCGCATTGGTACACGCGGATGGCAACTGGCTTCCCGCATC
>SKZG01000072.1 GCA_007127495.1 Planctomycetales bacterium | reverse complement strand
ACGGGCGGCACGAAGTAACTTCGCGAGAGGTGGAGCATGCACGATCCCTACGAAGTCCTTGGCCTGGACCACGACGCCGATACCGAGACGATTCGGCGCCGCTACCTGGAACTGGTGCGCCGACATTCTCCCGAAAGAGAGCCGGAGCGGTTCGCGGCCATCCGCCAGGCCTACGACGAAATCCGCGATCCGATCGTCAGCCTGCAACACCGTTTGTTCAGTGTAGAGGCCGCCTACACTTTCGACAGCCTGCTGGAGCAGGTGCGGCCCGATCTTCATGCACGGCGAATCCCGACCCAAACCCTGCTTGCAATTGGAAAGCTGTGATGCGTACCTGGCGTGAAAACGAGGCGATGATCGAGCAGTTTCGCGACTGGCTTTCGCAAACGCGTTACGAGGCGCGGTCGCTGGCCGACGTCGAGGCGGCTCGGGCCGCGGGGTTAGCCGGTACGCAAACCTTCGTGGCCGAGGACCCCCTGCCAAAAATCGGCTTTCTGCAGGTCGTCGAGGCCCTGACGGCTCTGCGGCAGGAAAGCAAACTGCACACGAAGAGCCAGCGCGGCCTGCAAGAGGCGGCGGAAGCGGCCCTCGAAGGGTTGCACGGCGCCATCCGGCAATTCGAGTCGGTCCGCGCCAAGGAGGAAGAGGCCGCCCTCCGCGCGGCGCTGCCGCTGGTCGAGGCCTTGGCCGGGCTCGATGAGGCCCTGCTGCGCGGTGCGGAGGCGTTCGAAGCATCGCACCGGCAAACGGCCGCCACGGCTCCGGAGCGGCTCCGCGAGGAACTCGACACCGAGTTCCGCAACCAGCCGTGGTGGCGGCGCTGGCGATGGCGGCGATGGCACGAGCGCGTGCGCGATCGGGCGTGCGCGGCAATCACCCAAACCGTCGGCGACGAGTTCGCCCAACTCGTGCAAGGGTATGCTCTCATCCGTTCCCGCCTCGCTCGCACGCTGTCCGATCAGGGTGTCGAGCGAGTCGAAACGGCGGACCGCCGCGTGGACCCCTCGACCATGACCGTGGTGGAACTGGTCGACCGGCCCGGCGTCGAACCCGAAACGGTCATCGAGGAAGTCAGGCCCGGCTACTGTTGGAACGGGCGCGTGATACGATTTGCGGAAGTGCGCGCGGTGGCGAGCCGCGGCGAAACCTTTACAACCACCGAGGAAGAGGAGTGAATCATGGACCCGATTCTGGGATTTGACCTGGGCACCACCAACAGCGTGGTGTCGATCATCAAGGACGGCAAGCCCGAAGTCTTGTGCGACGAACTCGGCCAGGGCATTTTGCCTTCCGTGGTAGGACTCGCGAGCGACGGCCGCCTGCTGGTCGGGCAGGAGGCCCGCAACCAGGCGCTCGTGGCCCCCGAGCGAACCGTCAAGTCGATCAAGCGGCGGATGGGTGAGGACGTCCAGGTGCCCATGGCAGGAAAGGACTATTCGCCGCAGGAGATTTCCGCCATGATCCTGCGCACCCTGAAGGACCGTGCGGCGAAGGCCCTCGGCCGCACGTGTACCAAGGCGGTCATCACCGTGCCGGCCTTCTTCAGCGAGAATCAGCGCGAAGCCACCCGCCAAGCCGGCGAAATGGCCGGCCTCGACGTGGTACGCATCATCAACGAACCGACCGCCGCGTCGCTCATCTACGAACCGCACTCCGAGCGGAATGAACGCGTGCTGGTGTACGACCTCGGAGGCGGCACGTTCGACGTCTCCATCGTCCAGATCGAGCAAGGAGTGGTCGAGGTGCTCGCCAGCCACGGCGACACCCACCTTGGCGGCGACGACTTCGACCAACTCCTGCTCGACTACGTGTGCGACGCATTCGCCAAGGAACACGGCGTCGACTTGCGGGAAGTGCCCACCGCCCGGTCGCGCATGCTCCAGGCGGTCGAGGAGGCCAAGAAGCGCCTGTCGTTCGATGCATACACGACCATTGCGGAAGAGTTCATCGCGGAAAAGGACGGTAAGCCGCTGCACGTGAACATGGTCATCGACCGCCGCGAGTACGAACCCCTCATCGAGCCGCTTCTGAAGAAAACGCTCATCTGCGTCGATGCGGCCCTCGACGACGCGAAGATGCACGCGCGCCAGATCGACCGGGTCATTCTGGTGGGTGGGAGCACGCGCACCCCCTTGGTCCATCAACTCCTTGCCGAGCAACTGCACCAGGAACTGCACTCGGAAATCGACCCGGACCAGTGCGTGGCGCTCGGCGCGGCCGTGCAAGGCGGACTGATCGCGGGTGTTGACGTCGGGCCCGTGCTCGTCGACATCACCCCGCACACGTTGGGAATTCAGGTTCTCGGCGAGCTGCACGGCATGGTCAGCGGCGACGTCTTTTCCCCGATCATCGAGCGCAACACGGCGTTGCCCGCCAGCCGCTCCGAGGTCTATTACACGTCGCACGACGGTCAGAAAGTCGTTCGAGTCGACGTGTACCAGGGCGAGAACAGAAACGTGCGGTTCAATCAGACGGTCGGCGGTTTCGCTCTGGAGGGTCTGAACGAAGAGGCCGAGCAAGGGAGCGAGATTCTCGTCCGGTTCCAACTCGACCTGGACGGGATCCTCACCGTGACTGCGGTCGAACGGAAGAGCGGCCTGGAAAAGCAGTTGCGAATCGACAACGCCGTCACGCGGTTCCGCGCGAAGAGCCAAGCCGACGCCAAGGCGAAACTGGCCACCATGTTCGAGCAGGCGGGCGAGGAAACGTTTGTCGACCGCGCCATCACCGAGGCCGCGAAACAGCCGGATGCGAGCGAACCTCGGTTCGAGGAGGCGCACGCCTCGATCGCCAAGGCCCGGCGGCTAATCCAGGAGGCTCCCACCGAGGACGCGGCCGAAATGCGCAAGCTGGTCGGCGAGCTTCAGGAAGCCGTTGCCGCCGCCGACGCCGATCGCGTTGAACAGGTTCGCGAGCAGCTCGACGATTTGGTCTTTTACCTGCAGGACGCTTGAGCTTGATGCGCGCAACGCGGCCTTCACGACCGTTCCGACAACTCCGGCGCCCACCCGCCGGGCCGTTCCCACGTTCGTGCCCGCCCGTCCGGCCGGCGCGAGCCGTGCATCGCGCCTGGGGTAGCCGGTCCGGTGGGATGTTTCAGCCGTCGGGGAACATGCGCCGTCGCGTGCCGCTTGGTCCAAGGCGGCACGTTGCGGCGCCGAGCCGCAACGGCCGGTCCGGCGCCGGCCCCCGCCGAGCCGTGCGCCGGACCCTGGCCGGCAGAAAGTGCAGAAGCGGCCTCTTCGCGCTGAGCGCCCGTGCGGGCCGACGTGGGCCGGCTGCGCACGGGTTCCGTTTTTGGGCCGGAGGATTGGCGTTCAGCGT
>SKZG01000435.1 GCA_007127495.1 Planctomycetales bacterium | reverse complement strand
TGCCGTGGTGCCTGGTTCCTGGAGCGGTTTCCGCAAACCGGCAGTTTCCATTCCCCGGTGCGTGGCGCTGGGATGTCTCGTCAGCGGCTGGGTATGGATCTCCGCCGCGATTGCCGGCAGCGAGGCATCCGCAGAGAACGGTACGTTCCAACTGGAGCTTCCCCCGGAACCTTTCGTTCCCGCAGTTCCGCGCACAACGGCCGATCAGCGGCAGTTGGAGGCGCTGGCGTGGTTCGCCAGCGCGCGCGCCGCCCAGCATCGGGAGCAGTACGAAAAAGCACTGCGATTGTATCAGCGAGCCTTCCGTTACGATCCACAGTCGGTATCCATTGTCCGGGCGATTGTTCCCTTAGCCGTCCGGCTGCAACGCCCGGCCGAGGCCGTGCGCTACGCGTTGCGGTCCGCCGAACTCGACGACGCTGATCCGGTCTTGCTCCGGCGGCTGGGCATCTATTTGACTGAGCAGGGTGAGTGGGAACAGGCGGCGGCATTGTACGAGCGGGCCCTTCCGGCAGGCGACGGCGCCAAGGAAACGGCGGCCGACATCCTTGTTCGCATGGAGTTGGCCCGACTCCACCACCTGATGGAACGCCACGAACAGGCCACCGACCATTTCGCAAAAGTTCTCGACGCTCTGGAGCGCCCGGCAAACTTCGGGCTCGACGAGGAAACCATCCAAGTCCTTCTCGGCGAACCCGGGCTCACCTACGCGCTGTTCGGCGAAAGCTTCTTGCGGGCCGGCCGCCTCGACGAAGCGAAGGCCGCGTGGCAAAAAGCCCACGAGTTGGACCCCGACCGCGGACGCCTTGAACTGAGGCGAGCGCGGGTGTTTCTGCAAAGCGGCCGGCCGGAAGAAGCATACGCCGCACTCCAAGCGGCCTTCGAACACGACCTCGACGCTGAGAATGCAACACCCTATCGCCTGTTGATCGAGGTGCTCGAACGCCTGGACCGGCGCGATGAAATCGTGCCGCGCCTGGAGGCATTGCGCGAAAACCAGGACAACGGGGCCGCCGTGGCTCATGTGCTCGCAGAGCACTATATGGAACACGGCAAGCTCCATGAAGCGGTGGTCCTCTACGAGCAGTTGTTGGAACAGTCGCCCACGCTCGCCACCTTCCGCGCCCTGGCTGAAGCCTATCGCCGACGAGGCATGGCAGAACCCCTGTTACGGGTTGCGGGAACCCTGGCCGAGAGAACCGGTTCGCTCGACGCGCTCGGCGCCGAACTGGAGAAGATCGCCGCGAGCGAGGAACTGCTCGAAAAGCTGATCGAGACGGCGCGGCAGCGCCGACTCGAAGCCGAAGACGGCTTGGACCACGGCCGGGCGTTGGCCGCCGCGATGCTGGCCATGGAGGGCGGCCGAGCCGAGGCCGCCGGCGAAATGTTCGAGGCGGCGCTGGCCGCCCGCCCCGAACGCGCCGCCGAACTACTGACGGCTTGGGGAATGGGGCTCCTTTTGAAAAATGAGCCCGGCAGGGCGGTCGAGGTCTTCCGCCGCGCGATCGACCAGGACGTACAGCCAAAGAGCAACCCGCTGTTCCACTTCTATTTGGCGGGAGCCTTGGAGCTGGCCGGCCGCACCGACGAGGCGCTGGACGCGGCGCGGAAAGCGGCCGAACTGCAACCGGACTCGCCCAGAATCCAGCAGCGCGCCGGCTGGGTGTTGTACCATGCCGGTCGATACGCCGAAGCGATCGAGGCCTACCGGGGCGTGATCGAACGGTTCGACGGCGATCACGCCTCCCCCGACACCCGCGACGCGCTCCGCCACGGGCGACTGGTGCTATCGAGCCTGCACGTTCTTCAAGGCGATTACGCGGGCGCGGAAACCTGGCTCGAAGAAGTGCTCGACGAGTTTCCCGACGACCCGGGCGCGCTGAACGACCTGGGATACCTCTGGGCTGACCAGAACAAGAACCTCGACCTCGCGTTGGACATGATCGAGCGCGCCGTCGCCGCGCAGCCTGACAACGCCGCCTATCGCGATAGTTTGGGTTGGGTTTACTACCGCTTGGGGCGCTACGACGAGGCCGTCGTCGAACTGGAGAAGGCCGCCGGCCTCGAAGAGGACCCGGTCATTCTCGACCACTTGGGCGATGCCTACGCGGCCGTCGGCCGCATCGACAAGGCCCGCAACGCTTGGCGCCGCGCGGCGGAAGCGTTCCGCGAGGCCGGCGAGCAAGACAAAGCGATCGAGGTCGAAGACAAACTGGTCCCCGAAGGCGACGGTCCCGATGGTCGCGAAACTCCGGACGTTGAGTCCGGGGCGTCGGAACCAGTATCTACGACAATGGGACAATTCCTTTCGTCTACTTGACAACGAGGTTTTCATGGCGGGTCATTCTCACTGGGCGGGCATCAAACACAAGAAAGCGCTTGTCGATGCCAAACGCGGCAAGATGTGGAGCAAGTTGTCCAAAGCCATCATCGTGGCGGCCAAGCTCGGCGGCGGCGATCCGGACGCCAACCTCCGGCTCCGCTACGCCATCGACGATGCCAAGGCCGTGAGCATGCCCAAGGACAACATCGAGCGGGCCATCAAGAAAGGCACCGGCGAACTCGATTCGGAAGCCCTTGAGGAGGTGGTGTACGAGGGCTATGGCGCCGGAGGCGTGGCCGTACTTTGCGAGATCCTCACGGACAACCGCAACCGCACGGCGCCGGAGATTCGCAAGATTTTTGAAATGTCGGACGGCAAGCTCGGCAGCACCGGCTGCGTGGCCTGGATGTTCGACCTGAAAGGACTGTTTCTCGTTCCCGCCGGCCAGACCGACGAAGACGCCCTCATGGAGCTTGCCCTGGAAGCCGGTGCCGACGACGTCCGCCGCGACGGCGACAATTTCGAAATCACCTGCGATCCGTCCGTCTATGGCGACGTGGCGGAAGCGCTGCGGCAGGCCGGCATCGAACCCGAGGCGAGCCAGATCGCCAAGATCCCGCAAACAACCGTCGACCTCGATGCCGAAACCGCCCGCAAGGTGCTCAAACTCATGGAACGCCTCGACGACCATGACGACGTGCAAAATGTTTCCGCCAACTTCAACATCCCCGACGAGGTGATGGCGGAAATTGGCGAAAGCTGACCACAGCGTCCCCCGACGCACAGCGTCGGAACGCTTATGGCACTGACGCGGCTGACGAAACTCGACCTGGCTCCTTTCGTCGGATGGGCTTTAGCCGGTCGCCTTCCCTGGTTATCCGAGGGATCGCAGTCGCGCCCCGTTGTACTTGACGTCCGGATTTTGCAATGGGATACTAAAGGGTAGCTGAGAACAAACCCACCTAACTTGCCCGATCCACCTGTTCGGACAACCTTCCTTC
>SKZG01000190.1 GCA_007127495.1 Planctomycetales bacterium | reverse complement strand
CCCCTCCCATCACCGAGTGACGCACGCCGCTGTCACCCGCCAACCGCTGGACCGCACGCGGCTGGGCAAGCTCCGCCGGCACGTGCTCGAGGAGCGATACGAAGAGCTTCAGCGTCATGGCGACCGGGCCGAGGGCCCGATGGAGCCGATACCGATCGAGGAGATGCCCGAGGAGATCCGCACGTTGTTCCAGTCGCCCGCCGTCGGCCAAACCTGGGACTGGCTAGCCGAGCGGTTTTCCGACGTCCGGCTTGCGCCCGACACGGATCTTGCCGCCGACTTGGGCATCGACTCGATGGACTGGCTGCGGCTGGGGCTGGAAATCCAGCAGCGAACCGGCCACACCCTGCCCGAGGAGGCCGTTGGGCGCATCGAAACGGTGGGCGACTTGCTCCGCGAGGTGGCCGAGGCACAAGAGCATGGCCCCGCCGAGGTCGAGGACGTGGCCCCGCGGCTGCAAGATCCCGACAACCTGCTCGACGAAGAGCAACGCCATTGGCTCAGCACGCCGAATTGGATGGTGCAGGCGGTGGGCGCGCTGTGCCGGGCGGCGCGCGGGCTGCTGCGGGGGTGGGTCCGAATGCGCGTGTTGGGAGGGGAGCACGTTTCGGGTACGCAGCCGGTCATCATCCTGCCGAATCACCGCAGCTTTCTCGACGCACCCGCCCTGTTCGCCGCCCTGCCGCGCGAACGGCTTCGCCGGGCCACGTGGGGCGGCGCCGCGAGCGTAATGTTCCGCACTCCGTTCATGCGACTGGTCAGCCGCGCCAATCGGGTGATTCCCGTCGATCCGCAACGCGGCTCGGCGGGGAGCCTCGCGCTGGCCGCCGCGGCAATGAAGCGGGGCGATACGCTGGTATGGTTTCCCGAAGGAGGCATCTCGCGCACCGGCAGGCTTCAGCCATTCCTGCCGGGCATCGGTCTGTTGCTCGAAGCGCAGCCGGTGCCTGTGGTGCCCGTATGGGTTGCCGGTTCGCGCGAAGCGCTTCCGCTGGGCGCCTGGTGGCTGCGTTTCCGGCAGGTCACCGTCCAATTCGGCAAACCCATCGACCCGCACGACATCCCGCGCGAGGGCGAAACCGAGGTGGAGCGTGCCCAGCACGCGGCCGAGTTCCTGCGCGACCGGGTCATGCACCTAAAACAGTTTACGGAACCCTAACAAAATGGAGGATACGATGGCAAAGTACCGATCTGTCACGGGCCGGATCCTGCTAACGCTGGTGGCGGTGATCATGCTCATGGCCGGAAGCGGAAAGCTGTTCGGATTCGCGCCGGAAATGGTGGTCGAACAGCTCGAAGGTTTCGGACTGGGCAACGACCTTTTTCTGATCGGGCTGGCGGAGGTGGTTTCGGGCATTCTGCTCTTGATACCGGCGACTTCGTCGCTCGGCATCCTAATGACCACGGCATTTTGGGGCGGCGCGATCGTCGCCCACATGGCCGGCGACGATTATGCCGGCACGGCCGTGCCCGCCGTGTTACTCGCACTGACGTGGGCGGGAGCCTTGCTGCGGTATCCGCAAATATTCGCCAGCTTCGCAGCAAGCCCGGCCGCGTCCGAAAAGTCCTCCGCATAACCGGTTCGATCAGAACGTCACGGCGTGGGCCGCGCATTGCACCACCCCGAAGTTGATCGCAGCCTTGCGAAATGGCAGCAGTGGCGCTTTGCAAGCTATACTCGCCGCGTGCCGTTATTGCGCTTTTGTAGGATGGACATTCTTGTCCGTCTTCGCTTTGACGGGCTAAAGCCCATCCTACGGAAAGCGCAGTTTTAGGCCGCGGTGAGTATAGATCAAGCGCACACCACCGCCCGCGCCGCTGTTTCCTGAAGCACCTGCGCCCCGTTACGAGCCGGGCTCCATGTCCTCGTCATCCTCTTCGGGCTGTTCCGGATCCACCTCGGGCTCTTCGGGCGAAACCGGCTCTTCGGGTGGAAGCGGCTCTTCGGGTGGAAGCGGCTCGACCGGGTCGTCCACCGGGGGCCTTTCAGGAGGCGGGATCACAGGCTCTTCCCGCGGACAGCCAGCACTGACAAATCCCACGGCCACAACCAGAAGCAACATGAATGTCCATCGCCACATAGCACGGTCCTTTCGTTCTATCGAAAATGATCGGGTTCGAACTGCCCTGCAAAGGCAACGGTGGCCACTCCTGCAATTTTCGTGCCGTTCCTGCGTTCGAAGCCGCCACGCTAGCGGCAAGGCCCCAGCGCGGCCTGCGCCCGCAACCCAATAGGCGGCTTCCAACATGCGCGCACGCCGCGCGCATGTTGCTACGTAAGACACTAAAGGGCTCGAATGTAACGCCCAACCCGCCCGGCAACCGAGCCGAACTACGTCAGACTGGCACCGCCGTGTGACACGCTGTCGCAGATCGGATTGCCCGCGCCGGGCCGTTGCGCATGAACGGATCGACAAAATGAAAAAACGGAGCAAGACAATGCAAGAAGAAACTTTCTCCACCGCAATGGTCTACAATTTGCGAGCGGTTTCGGTGTCCAGGCGAGCGCCACTTCACTCTGGTGTAGCAGGCACCCGCCGTGAGCCGCATAGAAACGGAGGAGAACGACTTGACCATGGCATCGCCCGATCTGAATCAACGGATATTTACACTGACCCAAATCGTTCACGAACTCGTGGAAACGGTTCGCGATCAGTCCAAGGAGCTTCAGCGCCTTGCTGTTTTGCTGGAGCAGCAAACCGACCTGCGGGACGAGCCGCGCGAGTTTGGCGTTGAGGCGTCGCGGCTTAGCGAGCTGCTTCGGCGGGCGAGATCCTTCCGCGCGGAAATCGAAGGAGAACTCGTCAAACCCTAGCGGCGCCGGCTCGATCGGACAGCGGCGTGGGCGCCGGGCGGCAAGTGCCTTCCGTCATTTCGCCAGGATGGTCAGCAGTACCGCCATGACCACCGCGTTGTTCAAACCGTGAGCGACAATGGATGGCACCAGCGTGTTACGCCATTCTCGCGTGAACGTCAGCGCCAGCGCAATGGCCGTCAAAGCAGGTACGGCCAAGAGTCCTTGGGGGTGGAGCAGGGCGAACAGCACGCTCGACACGGCGGCGCTGAGCAGCACGCTGCTGCCGCGTCGCATCGTCCGCGTGGCATCGCGCAGATGCCGATAGAGCAGCCCGCGGAAGGCGACCTCCTCCACAATGGGCGCGATCACGCAAGCCAATAGCAGAACCTGCACGCGCTGCCACCACGTGCCCTCGACGAGCCATTCGGCCGCGGGATGGGTTGCGGTCGCGAGGGTTCCGAAGCCTTGGTGCGCCCATCCTCCGATGATCGCCCCGGTCAGGATAAGGGCCAACACAACCAGCGGAAT
>SKZG01000585.1 GCA_007127495.1 Planctomycetales bacterium | reverse complement strand
TGAAGGAAGATAAAGTTCGCCGTTTCTGCGCCGCGCAGCCCGACTCGGCCGCGCGCACCGCGCTGTTCGGCCGCCTTTACCCCTACATGCCGAACCTCCAATCGCAAAGCCCGGCTTGGCTCCGTTCGTTCTTCCGCGCCCGGCCGGACGAGCTTGGCAACCGGCTCTTTTCGCACCGCCCCCGATGGGAGCTGACCTCGCAACTGAAACGGTTGCTCTCACCCCATTGGGCCGCGGAGCTTGCTCGATACGATGCCGAGGCCGACCTCGCCGCAACCCTGCCGGATCGGTATGGAACCTGGCGTCCCTTCTGCCGTGCCCAATTTCTGGAAACCACCCTGCTGATGCCCGGCTACATTCTTTCGTCGCAGGGCGACCGCATGTCGTTGGCCCACGGCGTGGAGGGCCGGTTTCCCTTCCTGGACCACCGGGTTGTCGAGTTTTCTGCAACGATTCCGCCTCGCTGGAAGATGCGCGGACTGACGGAAAAATACATCCTCAAACGTGCAGCCGGCCACTTGGTGCCCAAGGCCATAGCAGCCCGGTCGAAACAACCGTACCGAGCACCCGACGCGGCAAGCTTTTTCAGTGCGGAATCCACAGCGTTCCCCGCACCGTATGTCGAAGAGATGCTTTCTCCCCAACGGATACGCGAAGACGGCGTCTTCCGATCCGATGCTGTCGAGCGGCTTGTCGCCAAGGCCCGCAACGGCCGAATCGTCGGGACGCGCGACAATATGGCGATCATCGCCGTATTATCCACCCAGTTACTGATCGACCAGTTTTGCCGTGGCAGATCACATGGCGCGAGCCACGCAGAGCCCGAATGCGTGCCATACGCACTCGGGCACGCAAACTCGCAGGATGTGCCGCCGCTTTCCCCAACCCTTTCTTGAGGCAACGATGAACCAACTTGCACAACAATTGCGACACTTTATCAGCGACAATTTCCTCTTCGGCGCAGAGGCCGACTTTGCCGACGACGATTCGCTGATCGGCGCAGGCATCATCGACTCGACCGGCGTGCTGGAGTTGATTGCCCACCTCGAAGAGGAGCACCACATCGCGCTGGACGACACGGATTTGGTCCCGGAGAATCTCGATTCGATCGGCAACCTGGTGCGATTCATCGAGGCGAAGCTCGCCGCAATTGCAGTGCCTGCATTGTGCCCGCCCGGCTGAAAGGATTCCAACGTGCTTTTGCAATCCTACCTCGAACACAGCGCCGGCCGGTGGCCCGATAAGACCGCTTTGGTGTGCGACGGGCTACGGCTGAGCTACGCTGAGTTGGAAATGGCTGCCAATCGACTGGCGCACGCGCTGGCGGCGTACGGTGTGCGGCGCGGCGATCGCGTGGCCATTCACCTGGACAACTGTGCCGAAACGGTCGTCGCGCTCTTCGCCGCCTTGAAGGCGGGCGCCGTATTCGTCCTGGTAAACCCGACGACAAAAACTCACAAACTCACCTATGTTTTGAACAATTGCCGCGCGCGGGCGCTCGTGTTGCCCGAAGGCAAGCTGCCGACGCACCGAGCATGCTTCGCCGAAACGCCGCACCTGGAAACGCTGTTAACGGTCGCGTCGGGGAACCATACGCTCAGTGGCTCTTCTGGGTGGGTGGGCAGCAAAGATACCGGAGGCGAGGGTGAAACCGGCGGCCACGCGGCCGGAGGTGGTCATCGCGCCTCGGGCAACGACACGGGCAAGCGGTGCGTGAGGGTTGCGGACTTGCTCGACGAGTTTCGTGCTTGCACGGGGCCGCCGTCCCTGCAAACGATCGACGTCGATCTGGCGGCACTGGTCTACACTTCCGGCTCGACCGGCGATCCGAAGGGTGTGATGCTCTCGCACCGCAACATGGTGGCTGCTGCGACCTCGATCACCACTTACCTGGAAAACACAGCCGACGACGTCATCCTCACCGTGCTGCCCCTTTCGTTCGATTACGGCCTGTACCAGGTGCTCATGGCTGCCCGCTTCGGCGGCACCGTGGTGCTCGAACGATCGTTCGCGTATCCGCATGCCGTCTTGCAGAAGGTAGTGGCGGAAGGTGTGACTGGGCTGCCGTTGGTACCCACTATGCTGGCCATGCTCCTGCAAATGGATCTGAGTAAGTACGCGCTCGAGCGGCTGCGATACGTTACCAACACCGGCGCGGCGATGCCGGTGGACCACATCCAACGGTTCCGCCGACTGCTGCCACACGTGAAGGTCTATTCGATGTACGGCCTGACCGAGTGCAAGCGGGTTGCGTATCTGCCGCCGGCGGAAATCGACCAGCGCCCCGGGTCGGTTGGCAAGGCGATGCCGAACACCGAAGCCTACCCTGTGGACGAACACGGCCGTCCCGTCGGCCCCGGTAAAGTCGGTGAGCTGATCGTACGCGGCTCGAACGTCATGGCCGGCTACTGGGAGCACCCGGAGGCGACGGAGCGCGTACTGCGCCCCGGCCCCGTTCAGGGCGAACGCGTGCTGTACACCGGCGACCTGTTCCGCACCGACGGCGACGGCTTCCTGTACTTCGTCGGCCGGAAGGACGACATCATCAAGAGTCGAGGTGAAAAGGTCAGTCCGCGCGAAGTGGAAAACGCCCTGGCGAGTCACCCCAGCGTGGCCGAGGTCGCCGTGCTGGGAGTTCCCGACCCGCTCCTCGGCCAGGCCGTGGTCGCCTGCGTGGTCGTTCGTTCGGGTTGCAATGCGACCGAACGCGAGTTATTGCGACATTGTGCCGCACGGCTCGAAGACTTCATGGTGCCGCAATCGATCGAGCTGCACGGCGCCCTGCCGAAAACCGGCAACCAGAAGATCGACAAACGGGCATTGGCGGCACGTCGAGGTCATAAGGTCTCAGCGTCACTCGGCGAGTCGTCACCAGCCTCGCTCGTTGAACTTGCAGGATGCACTTCGAAGGTACACGAACCCAGCGACCGACGTCACATTAGCAACCGGAGCCTACCATGACGACCGCTACCCTCAAACGATTCTCCCTTGCCGACCTGCATCTTGATCCGGCCGCGGAAACCGCGCGCATCGCCGGAGCGATACGCAACCAGCTTGCCGGCCGGCTACGGCGCAAGGGGGTGGTCTTGGGCTTGTCCGGCGGGATCGATAGCAGCGTCACGGCGGCGCTGTGTGTGGAGGCATTGGGCGCCGAGCGGGTTTTCGGACTGTTCATGCCCGAACGCGACGGCTCCCGCGAAAGCCTCGCGCTGGGCTGCCTGCTGGCCGAGTCGCTCGGCATCGACTCCATGCTGGAAGACATCGCGCCGGTGTTGGAAGCGGTCGGCTGCTATCAAGCCCGCGATGCCGCGCTCGCCCGCCTGTTTCCTGAGTTCGTTC
>SKZG01000577.1 GCA_007127495.1 Planctomycetales bacterium | reverse complement strand
CCAAGCCCTGTGGGAGCGTGTTCCGCGCGTGCTGAGCCCTGCCCAAGTCGAGCAGTTCCTCACCGCGCCGAAGAAAACCGATCCTTGTTGGCGTCGCGACCGGGCCATGCTGGAGCTGCTGTACGCCACTGGCTGCCGCGCATCGGAACTGTCGCACCTGAGTCTGGCCGACATGCACTTGAAGGAGGGTTTTTGCCGGTGCCTGGGCAAGGGCGACAAAGAGCGGCTGGTGCCGTTGGGGCGGCAAGCGGTTTTGGCGGCGCAAGCCTATCTCGACCATGAACGCCCGGCCCTGGCCGCCCGTGCGGGCTCCGCTCCCGATTGGCTGCTGCTCTCCTACCGCGGGCGCCGCCTGCTGCGTGAACGCATCTGGGAGCTGGTCAAGCGTTACGCCGCACGGGTCGGCGCTCCCGACGATATCAGCCCACACACGCTGCGACACAGCTTTGCCACCCATGTCCTTGCCGGCGGGGCCGATTTACGGCAGGTGCAGGAGATGCTCGGTCATGCGAGCATTGCGACCACGCAAATCTACACGCACGTCGATGCCGCCCGGCTCAAGGCGGTACACGCCCAATTTCATCCGCGAGCCTGACGGGTTCCGCCTCAGGAGCCCGGCACGATCGCGGACGTGTTACGGCTTTCTTGGCGGAGCGAACTTGATTTTCTCAGCCAACGTGATGATGCTCCCGTCCTCTCCGACATAACCCGAAATGGCTGTAATGGCGTCCATCACGTATTCGAACCGTAGAGCATAGTCGGCGTCGATTTCGATTTCGGCCGCGCCGGTGACATTCGGCCCCGTGCTGGGGCCAACAATCTGCCGGATTTCCTTATTCAATTCTTCGAAGTTGCGACCAAGACTTTTCTCGCCCATCCGGATCGCTGACAGATGGCCCGTACCGGTCGACTGGAGGCGAACCTGAATCGGGGGGAGGAGGTCGGGATCCGGCTGGCCCTCGCTGGGAGCTGCAATAGGCATGCGGATGTTGAAATCGCCTTCCGGCGTCACGATCTTGAACGTCATGATGAAAAAGACCAGCAACTGAAAGACGATATCGATCATCGGCGTCATTTGAAGTTCGATCTTGTTACCCTGACGCTGGGTATGGCGCACTTGCATCGGACAAACCACTCACGGGGTCATGTTATCGACAGTTACTGCTTTTCGGAAATTGCCGTTCGGCGCGCAGATGTAGGGCGCGCCGGGGTTAAGTAGGTCGTCGTTCGGCCACCTGTTTCGCGCGTAAAGCGAACCGTTCAAAGCCGTTGTCCTGGCAGGCTCGAATCACCTCCTGCACGATTCCGGCCTTGGCGGCCATATCGGCACGGATTACGATCGTGGCGCCTCGCACGCTCTTGCCTGGGGTATTTTCGAGCACCTGGCGCTCACGGCGGAGGGGTACGGGAAGTTGTTCGACCGAGAACTCCTGGCCGCCTAGCAGAATGGTCCCTTCTCGGGTAAGTTGCAGGGTAATGGGATCCGGTAGCGGCGCGTCCGGCGGTTTAGCCAACTGGCTGAGCGGCAACCGGATGCGTTCGTTCTGATCCACCTCGCTGAAGTTGACCAGCACCATGAAGAACGCGATCAATTGGAAGGTCATATCGATCATGGGCGTCATATCGCCTTCGGCAGACCCTCCCGAACTCCGCAGCCTCTTCCGACGTGCCATTATAGAACTCCTACGAAGCCAACGCTCTTTCTTTCAGGACAGATCGCTATGGTATACTAGCTCTTCTTACCCACGCTTGCGAATCGGCTCATGAGGCCTTCACTGAGGATTCCTACTTCCAGAACCAGCCGCTGCACCCGGTTGCGTATGAGGTTGTACGCAGCAATGGCTGGAATGGCAATGAACAGCCCAACCAGCGTGGTGAACAACGCCGTCGAGATACCCAATGCCAACTCGGCCGGTTGCGGGGCGGTTGGCGAGTGGGCGATCACGCTGAATGACGCGATCATACCCTGGACCGTCCCCAGGAGGCCGACCATGGGGCTGATCGTTCCGATCAACGCCATATAGCTGAGGCGGTGTTCCATTTTCATGTTTTCTTCCTCGCCCACCTCCTGCATCGACTCGATGGCTTGCTCATACCCGGCCGAAAGCTTGGCGAGCCCCGCCGAAAGCACCTGCCCAAGAAACGACTCATCGTTTTTGGCCATCTCGTAGGCTTCCTGGTAGCGTTTCTCATTCAGATGCGCCTCGAAGCCCTCGACGAGTGCGACGGGCACCACGTTCTCGCGGCGCGCCATCAACAGGTTCATCACGAACAAGGCCACCAACGTAAACGAAAGACTCAGGAAGACAACGCTGTACGTCCAGCCCAGCGATACAAACATCCATCCGAGCGCACTCTGCTCTGGGGGGGTGTCAGATGCCGCTGCTCCACGATCCGCCACGGGCTCGTCGTCGAATAAGTCTTCATCCTGGGCCATGGCAGGCCCATCGCCCACCAGCGCGACGGCCGAGAAGGTCCCTAAAATCACAAGCAAAAGGAACCACGAGCACAAACCCGCGCCAAGCCATCCCGCAAAAAACCGGTGCCGCATTTCAACCTCCACAAAAAAGGAAACTCTGAATTGTTGGTATTTCGACAGGCTGGAAACCGGGCGTTTCCAGAACCTCTAGTATAACACGCCGCCTCCGGCTTCGCAAAGCCCCGGCCTCAAGTTTTTTCGCACCATACTCTTTCTTTCGCACCATATTAAGCCGTATTATCCCCAAGTCACCAACTGCGGACCGTCCGGGCATAGCTTTTGGTGGACGGTTACGACAAGCCCAGGCGGCCTCCGTCCGAAGGCGGGTGGACGGTCTCTACTTCGCCCACGGGCTGTTTTTGTATTGCTCGGCCAGGATACGTTGGGCACGAATCGCTTCCTCGGTCTTGCCGACCTCGTTCCATAACTGGGCTAAGTTGAAGAGCGCTTCCGCGTGCGCGTCCCCCAACTGAAAATACAACGTATCGACGTGGAGAAAAGCCAACAAAGCATCCTGGGGCCGGTCGGCCTTCCGGTAAGCCGTTCCCAAAGTGTTATACGCCCGCGCATGCAACTCGAGATCCTCTGGGTTGGCCTTCAGGATAATGTCTTCGACCGTCTTGATTGCTTCGCTTGCGCGGTCGGTACTGGCGATGACACGGGCCTTTCCCAGCCTGGCGGCGAGGCGTTGCCGATCGGCCAGTTCGCCGTCGGCCTCGATGGCAAGCGCGCTGTCGAAAGCGTTGGATGCTTCCTCCAGCTTGCCTTGCGCAAGCCGGGCCCGACCCACCGCGACGGCGGCCCGCATTCTGTAATCGGGCCAGGGCGCCTGAGCGATCCGCGCATAGTACTCCTCGGCCTGGCTATGT
>SKZG01000506.1 GCA_007127495.1 Planctomycetales bacterium | reverse complement strand
CTGCACGCCAAGCTGCACGCCGCGTTGCAAGCCGCGTTGCCGTCCGTTGCTGGGCCTTCTGGAAGGTCTGTTCGGGCGGAAGTGCTGCCCCGCGCCCAAGCAAGTTTGCGGCCCGGTGGCGTGTGCGGCTCCGGCCGGCTGTGTCATGAACGGGAACGGCACGGTCACGCCTGCCCCAGCGGCAGACGAGGCCGCTCCGCTGCCTCCGGCGCCGGATCCGTCGGCTTCGATCATCCGGCCCCGTCAAATGCAGACCGCCAGCCGAGCCTTCGTGCAGTATTGAACAAAGGTGACGCCAGAACGCGTCTAGGCAAGCCTGCCCGGGTTTTAACTCGGGCAGGCTTTTTTTTGGCTCTTCCGTTTCCAGGTGCAGGCTGCTTCAATAGTCGCAGGCACACGCCGTGTGCCGTCCCTGGAATAGAGGCTGTCTGGCACCTGGAAACGGAAGAGCCTTTTCTCTCGATACATCTTGCAAGGACTGGATCATGTTTTTGGGATTCGGCGAAATCATGTTGCGGGCGGCTCCGTCGGGAATGCACACCTTCCGGCAGGCGCTGCCCGGGCCGCTTGAGTGTACCTTTGGCGGGGGCGAAGCAAATGTGTGCGCGTCGCTGGCGCTTCTCGGCAGGCCGGTGCGCTACATGACGGCCCTGCCCAACCACGCCATTGCCGACGCCGTGGCAGCCACCCTGGCCGGCCTGGGAATCGATACCCGCCCGATCCTCCGCCGCGGCGAGGGCCGATTGGGAATCTATTTCCTCGAAGGCGGCGCCAACCAGCGCGCGTCGAAGGTGATTTACGACCGGGCGAGGAGTGCCGTCAGCCTCGCCGCGCCCGACGAGTACGACTTCGACGCCGCCCTGGAGGGCGTGGGCCGGGTCCACGTGACCGGCATCACTCCCAGCCTCTCGGAAAACGCCTTCCGTAGCACCCTGGCACTGGTCGAGAAGGCCGGCCGCAGCGGCGTGATCGTCTCCTGCGACTTGAACTTCCGCAAGAAGCTTTGGCGCTGGCGGCCCGGCACCGATCCGCAATCGCTCGCCCGCGAGTGCATGAAGCAAATCCTCGCTCACGTTACCCTGGCCATTGGCAACGAAGAGGATGCCGAGAAAGTGCTCGGCATTTGCGCCGAAGGCACCGAGGTGGAGTCGGGGCACATCAACCCGGCCGCCTACGAACAGGTCGCCCGCGAAGTCCGCCGGCAGTTTCCCAATATCCGCCAGGTGGCCATCACGCTGCGCGAGAGCCTATCGGCGAGCCATAACAACTGGGGCGCCATGCTGTTCGACGCCGACGCCGACCGCGCCTTCTTCGCCCCGACCGATGCCGAGGGCCGGTATGCACCGTACGCGATACGGAATATCGTCGATCGGGTGGGCGGGGGCGACTCCTTCGCCGCCGGACTCATTTACGCGCTCGACTGCGAGCCATACCACGAACCGGCCGACGCCATCCGATTCGCCGTCGCCGCCAGTTGCCTGAAGCACTCGATCCCCGGCGACTTCAACTACGCCACGCTCGACGACATTGCCGCCCTGGCCGCGGGCCAGGCTTCCGGACGCGTGCAGCGGTAGCGCGGTCCCGGCCCGCACATATTCGCCGAAGGCGATATACACCGTAGCGCAACATTCGCCGAAGGCGATACGCACCGTAGCCTGGGGTAATCACCCCAGGACCCCGGCCCGCCCCGCGCATTTTCGCCGAAGGCGATACGCACCGTAGCGCAACATTCGCCGAAGGCGATACGCACCGTAGGTCGCCGATTGGGATAGTCAATCCCACACGTAGCGCTCGTCGTATTCGATCTCGTACCGTTGCAGGAACGCCCGGAATTCGTCCTGAAACGTGAGCTTCCGATGGTGCTCCTTTTGGTTGCGAATGTATCCCTCGACCTCGCTTCGCTGCATGGGACCCACGGAAAACATGCCGTATCCGCGTTGCCAATAGAAGTTGTCGTATCGGATTCCAAGCGTCTTGACGAACTTCGACGACTTGCGCTTCACCTCCTTGACCAGCTCGAACGGCGGGTGCATCTTGCCCATGTCGAAAAGAATGTGGACGTGGTCCGCCGTGCCGCCCACTACCACGAAGGGCGAGTCCATTTGGCGAAGGACCGTCGCCAACTCGCCATGCATCCGAGGTAAAACGGTGTCATCCAAGAACGGCCGCCGATTCTTGGTGCTGAAGATCAAGTGCGCATACAATCTGGTCAGCGACTGAGGCATCGAGGGGCTCCTGTAGTATCATTGCTTGCCTGGGAGGGTATTATGTCGCCCGGCACAGCGGACGGCAAGCCTTGGTATACCGTGCATATCGCCTTCGGCGAAAAAAACGTGGCGGGTGCGGCACGCGGTCCTGGGGTGATTACCCCAGGCTACGGTGCACATCGCCTTCGGCGAAAAAAACGTGGCGGGTGCGGCACGCGGTCTGGGGGTGGTTACCCCAGGCTACGGTGCATATCGCCTTCGGCGAATGTTGCGCTACGGTGCATATCGCCTTCGGCGAAAAAAACGTGGTGGGTGCGGCACGGCGTCCTGGGGTGATTACCCCAGGCTACGGTGCATATCGCCTTCGGCGAATGTTGCGCTACGGTTCGTATCGCCTTCGGCTACGGCACCTACGGCAGTTCCGAAATCGCAGGCGGGGAAGGGTCGGTTTCTGCGCCGCGCATCCGAGCCGGCAACGCGTCTTCGCTTAGCGGCGGGTTCTTCGCGAACGGCCTGTACAGCGGGTCGCCGACGAGAACCATGGCCCACGAGTTGAACGGATTGGTCCGAAAATACGTTTCCACCAGGGTGTATCGCCCGGTCATCAGCAGGGGGAAGAAGTCGTCGGGCAAGGGGAAGGCGGCCAGGTAGGGCTCGAACGTCGGTCCGAGCGTGGCCGCCACGCCCTTTTCCAGCATGGCGCTGCACCACACCCTCGCGCCCGGCTCGCGGAGGGTGGTCGCCTCGGCGCTGGCAATGTGGTAGCCCACCGCGCCGGGATTCCACTCGAACGCATCCACGTACTTCGCCAGCGAGTACCAGCCGCAATAGATGGCCGTATCGGGGCAATCGCCCGGCTGAAACAGCGCCGGCTTGTTGTCGAGCACAACTTCCAGTTCCGTGTGCCGCTTCAGGCGTTCGGCCAGGTCGCGGAGCGAAGCGTCGTACTGTCCGTAGGAGCCCGGCTGATCCTTGGCAGGATCGTAGCTGATGCCCCGCGCGTCGAGGTACACCTTACCCTGCAGGCCTTCCTGCTCGATGCGGATCGCGTCGTCAATGATCCGCCGCGTGATGGCCAGCGTGGGCGCTTCCAGCCGCGCGACCATGAGCACGTCGCGCATGGCGTCGGGCAACGCGTCGAACCGG
>SKZG01000486.1 GCA_007127495.1 Planctomycetales bacterium | reverse complement strand
CTGACGGGCACCGCGAAGAACGACGCGATCGGCCGGCGCGTTCAGACGCCCATCTCCGTGTTCAATTGCCCTACGCGGCGCCGGGCGATAGCGTACCCCTACAACCACGGCAGTCCCTGGTTTAATGCGACGAAGCCGCCGGTTGTCGGGCGCAGCGACTACGCCGCCTGCGGGGGCGATATGGGGAATCCGACCAGCAGTTGGGCCGGGCCCGGCTCATTGAGCAGCGGTGATTCCATGACCGAGAGGCAATGGGACGGGTATGGCGGCGGCCACGGGACCGCCACCGGGGTGATTTACCGCCGCAGCGGAATTCGCTTCGCCCATATCCTCGACGGGACGAACCACACCTACCTGCTGGGTGAACGCTACCTGAACCCCGACAGATACTACGACGGACGCCCGTGTGCCGACGATCAGGGTTGGGACATTGGCTATGATTTCGACACGAACCGCTGGACCCACGAGGCGCCGCGCCGCGATACGCCCGGTTACGGCGGCGATTGCCGGGTCAACTTCGGCAGTGCCCATGCCGCCGGCTTTCACATGGCCATGTGCGACGGCTCAGTGCGTCGGATCAGCTATTCGATCAATCTGGACGTCCATCGCGCGCTGGGCCACCGCGCCAGCGCAAAGGTGATATCCGACGACGCCCTGTGATGATGATTTCGATGGAATACACTGGCCGGCCGCATATAGCTTAGCATCGGCAAAGAAATAACTGTCCGAAGTCCCCTCTCCCGCGGTGGGAGAGGGTGGGGTGAGGAGGAAGAAAATGCGCCATCTATTTCTTTGCCGATGCTTACCTGGGGAAATGGCCCGGTGTTCTGCCCGATCGATGGCTTGCGCGGGTCTCTGGTTGCCGCGCGCTGCAGCTCACCCGGCCCCGATCAGCGGGCGGACGCCGTCGACGTGGAAGTAGACGAGGAAGCGGGGCGTTCCATCGTCGCACGCATCGGGCGTACACCGCCGCCGAAGCGCCTGGATCTTTTCGGGATCGGTTTCTTCCCGAACGCGGGTTAGCGACAGCCGCTTGCCCGAATACCCGGGGCCCGCCTCGACAAACAAGTAGGCCGCGTGCGGGTTGGCTTGGACGTTGGCATGCGACAGCCGGTCGGCCATGATGAAGGCCAGGGTCTCGTCGTCGGCAGGGTCGAGAAATTGTGGCCGGGCGTAAATGGCGGCGTTCACTTTCCCCCCGACATCGGCCGTTGCCAGCACGCCCACGCCCTGCGCGCCTTCAAAATACTCGCTCAGTTTCATCGTGTCCCTTTCCCGGATCTTCCGTTTCTAGGCCTCGTGAACGATACCATACGCCAGAGCGGGTGATGGGGGTCGAACCCACGACATCGACCTTGGGAAGGTCGCGCTCTACCACTGAGCTACACCCGCATTTGAAGTTTCAAGTATACCACGGCGCCGCAGCTCAGCAAGGGGTTACCGGGCGGAACGGCTCCGATCAAGGTCCCCTCTCCCTCCGAGAGAGGGGAGTTTTCGCGTAGGCTATACTCGCCGCGGCCTACAACTGCGCTTTTTCGTAAGATGGGCTTTAGCCCGTCAAAGCGAAGACGGACAAGAATGTCCATCCTACAAAAGCGCAATAACGGCACGCGGCGAGTATATCAGTACTTGCCGCTCTCCAGCATCGCAAGCCATCGGTTGATGTGGCCGTCCTCGTCGGTCTGGTCCTTTTCGATCATGCGACGGGTGTCGTCGTCCCATTCGACGCTTTCGAGCAATTGCGCGTAATGATGGACCGCTTGCGTTTCCACCCACACGCCCGTACGCAAAACGCGGCGTCTTCCCCGAAGGCGGCTGTAGAAACCGAAGCAGAACCCGACAATCCAATACGCGGCCCGCATCAGGCTGGGGCGTGCGCCGTATTCGTACAGCTTGACCTGGAAATCCTGATGGTGAGTCATTTCGTTGCACATGGCGGCGATGAGCTGCCGGTTCATCTCCGAATCTTCGCGGGTGATCTGGAACCGGTAGATGGTCATCGCCATGGTTTCCAGATTGTGGAACACGCGCAGAGCCTTGATGATCGCCCGGCGCCGCGCGGCCGGCATCGACTCCCGTCGCAATTTGAAATCCTCGTCGCGCATCTGAGGACGTATGACCTGGACATCGTACTTTTCGTGATCGACCACCATGGTGGAAGCCCTTGCTCCTCGGTGTGGGTTGGCCAGAAATGAGGCTCTTCGGTTTCTAGGTGCAGACAGCCTTTGTTTCAGGGACGGCACACGGCGTGTGTCTACTACATTAAAGCGGCCTGCACCTGGAAACGGAAGAGCCAGAAATGATTCCTATGCATTTTACCCGGCGGGTCTACTATTGAGGCAGCCGGGCGTCCCGATAGGCCCAGAGCGTCAGGTCGAGCCCAAAGGCCGGTAACAGCGTACCTGCGATAATATAAATAATCGTGGACACTCCTTGGAGAGGTCCGTAGGCGACTACCGTGTAGGGGAGCGAAAGGACGTAATCGGTAAACCAGGGCGGCCACCCATAATGGGCAACCCAATAGCCCCCGGCCGCCGCGAGTTGCACCGCCAGCAAGGCGGCCACCCCCCAAGCACACCGAACGATCGTTCCACAATCGCCAAAGTGGCGCACGGCTACCACCAGGAGGCCCACCGCCGCCACGGCGCCGGCGATACTGAACGACACCTGGGCCCACGCCCAGAAGGGCATCCAGGTCAGCCCCGCCGTTGGTGGTACATGGCGCACCAGCACACCTGTTAGGGCCAGCAACCCGCCGGTCGCGACGATGCCGAAGCACCAGCGGCGCAGCACCATCGTGCGATAAGACAGTTTGGCCGGTTCTTTGGCGAGCCACCGGTGCGAAGTGACCGTTGCGATACCAATGCAAAGCGCCATCAGAAGCGGCGCCATGGCCGCATGGATTCGGCCTGCCGCCGCGCAGGCGCCCAGCACGCTCCAGGCGCCAAGGGCGCCCGAAACCGCAACGGCCACGGCCGTTAGCAGCCCGAGCCATCGGATTCGGCGCCTCGGCTCCCGTCGCCACAGGGCAATGGCCAGCCCAATTGCCCACAGAGCGGCCAGGTACGATAGGGTGCGGTGCGTCTGGTGCAGTACAACGTAGTGCGGTTGTTCAAGCCAGCGGTGGGGCGTCGGAAGCCAGCTTCCCCATGGAGCCGGCCCGTCGGGGATCAGCGCGTAGGCACTCGCGAGTGCCCCGGAGCAAATCACCAGAAGCGTCACGCCCCCGAGCCCCCATGCCAAGCGATTCACTATGCAGACCTCCTCAATGCCCCTCAGAAGTGTCGTTTGGACACGTGGCTAAACACGATACTCAGCCACGCTCCGGCCAGCGGCGGCTATTGCCGTGGGCCG
>SKZG01000537.1 GCA_007127495.1 Planctomycetales bacterium | reverse complement strand
CAAATCCTTCGGAGCGGCGGTATCGAAAAGCTGGACCAAATCCACGTTGAGCTGATCCGGTGGGACGGCCGGATCGCCCGCGATGCCGGGATTCGTGTGGTCAGGAAACATAATGGCCCCTTGGGGGCAAACTCGGCTGCACGCCGGGCACCCGTCCTTGCAGGCATCGGGGCTCTCAACAAATAGGTGACCTTCCGTATCGACGCCAAACACGCCGAACAGGCAAAAATTGAGGCAATCGAGGCAGTTACCACAACGGTCTCGGTCAATCACCGGATACCAGCGTCGTTGTGTGGTTTCCGCCAGGTCGACATGCCCGTTTCCGCCCACGGCTGCCACTCCCGCCGCCATGGGGGTGCGAGCGCCACGTTCGGTGAGAATACGTTCGATTTCGCGCAACAAGGGTTCGGCGTTGCTGAACTCGCGAAGATCGAAGCACCAGATGCATCGTTGCTGCGACGGTGCATCGGCATTCGGCGGCGAAACGTCGGCCCCTTCATCCGGCGAGAGGGCCGAGGCGCCCATCCGGCCACGAATCTCATTAGCGTCGAGCAGCCAGAACGTGGCCCGCGGATACAGCCAGGAGGCCACAGCGAGATCGCCGTTGAGCGAGCGCAGGTGGTTCATTGCCTTCCCGTCGGGGGCCAAGTCGTACAGGTGCGGTAGGAACGACAGCGTCACGTCATCGCGCCCGGCCAGTCCTTCGGTGAGCTGCCGAAATAGCCGCTGCTGGGAAGAGCTATCGTGACGGTCGCGGCACAGGACAACGTGGAGTTTTCCGTTCATTTCCCTTCCCCGAAACAGTAGAGAACGCCCTCGTCGGTTCCAATAACCAGCCGTCCCCCGGCCACTGCCGGCGAGGCGGTAATCGCCCCACCGGTTTCGAACTGCCACCGTTCCCGGCCGCTGGTGAGGTCCAAAGCGTACAGGCGACCGTTGGCAGCACCCACGTACACACTCCGGCCTACCACCACGGGCGAACCGTCGACGCGCGAGCCGGCAGGAAAAGTCCACCGCGATTGGCCGGACTTCCAGTCGAGCGCATGTACCATTCTATCGCGTGAGCCGATAATCACCAGCCCCTCGGCCACGGCAGCCGAGCCGCGGTAGGAGCCCGCGCGTTGTGGGTTGACATACGTCCAGCGTGTTTGGCCGCGGCGCCAGTCGATTCCGAAGAAAGCCCCGCTTTCCGTGCCCACAAACAATAGGTCGCCAGCAACGGCCGGCGTGGCGCCGGTGGGACCGTCCAGTTCGACACTCCGCACGAGTCGGCCCTCTTCGAGGTCGATCACATGCAACCGCGCGTCGCAGCCGGCCACGAACGTATAGTTGTCCACAATGGTCGGCGAGCAGCGTATCTGGTCCCGGCTGTCGTACTTCCACACCAATTCTCCCGATTCGGCGACGAGGCAGTACAGATTCCCGTCCTGCGAGCCGAAGAGGACCCGATCACGATGGAAATTCGGTGCTGAGTTGATTTCGCCGTCCGTGACAAACCGCCAAATCTCCTTGCCCGTCTCGCCATCGAGGGAATAGAACACCCCGTCGCTGTCACCGATATAGACTCTTCCATCCCGAGCTGCCGGCGGGGCATTGAACCCCAGCTCGGCATGAAATGTCCAAAGCTTGCGTCCCTCGGCAAGGCTCACTCCGTAGAAGGCGCCTCCCACCGACCCCACGTATACGGTGCCGCGGTCAATCACGGCTGCCGTTTCGAACCGGCCCGCATCGTCGGCGAAGGTCCAAAGCAACTCGAGGGAATCGGGCAACGATGTGGTCGCAATGCCCGTACCCCGCGCATCGCCGCGGAAGAGGGGCCAGCCGTCGGGCGAGGTTGCAGGTTCCTTGGCCTCAGTCGTTGGATCGTCCTCCACGATTTCCACCGGCTGCGGCGGCAGGTCGTCGGCAGCGTCTGCGGTGAAACAGTAGAGGGACGTTTGCGTGCGAACAATCAGATCGCCACCGGCAATTGCAGGGGTGGCCAGGCAGGTTTCCCCCAGATCGGTTTCGGCCAGCAGCTCGAACTGATCGGTCGCGGCAATGACGCGCACTAGGCCCCGCTCATCGACCAAATACAGCCGCCCTGCGGCCGCCACGGGGCTGGCCGTGAACGCGCCGCGCAAGCGTTCTGTCCAGAGCGCTTCGCCATTTCCGGCATTATAGCTCGTGAGGTGCCCGATATCGGTCACCACGAACAGCCGATTCCGATAGGCCAGCGGCGTCGGGATATAGGGTCCGCCACGAGCGTGTTTCCACACCACGCGGGATGCGTCCGAGCCATCTGCCGCACCGGGGCGAATCGCCATGATCGGCCCGTTTCGGCCACTCGCACAGAAGACCAATCCACCGCTTTCCACCGGTGTGGGCGTAACCAGTTGCGTTGTGCCCTCGACTCGCCACAGCTCGCGGCCGTCTTCGGGGCTATAGGCTGTGACGCACCGATCCACGCTGCCGCCGTTGACAATCAATTCAAAGTGCGACCCGCCTTCGCGAGAAACTTCCTGCACCAGCGGAGTGCTCCAGCATCCGCGGCTGGACCGGGAGGTGCGCCAAAGCTCGCGTCCGGTTCGCTTGTCGAATGCCGCAAGGTAGGAGTCGTCTTCATTATCGCACAACTGCACGACCATGTCGCCGTGGAGCACCGGACTGGCCGCAAGCCCCCAAACATGGCTGATCGGTCCCAAATCGGCGCGCCAAAGCTGTACGCCGTCCATGTTGTGGCAGAAAAGACCGGTAGCGCCGAAGTAGCTGATCACGTGTTCGCCGTCCGTAACCACGCTGGCCGACGCGTAGCCGTTCTTCGTATGCGTTCTCCCCCGAGCCGGACCGACCTCGGATTGCCACAGGAGCCGGCCATTGGTCCGATCGAAACACAAGACGGCAAGGGTGGGCGGTTCCATGCCGTCAAGGGCCGTCGTCAGCAGAATGCGGTCGCCCCAAACCACCGGCGACGAGTTGCCGCTGCCGGGCACCGCCACCCGCCACCGAACATGATGGTCCGGACCGAAGTGTATGGGCGGGCTTCCGTTGGGGGCAATCCCGGACGCTTCCGGCCCGCGCCATGCGGGCCAGTGGTCCGGCGCGCCGCGGAGTTCCCTGGCGTCCCGCTCGGCCAGCGGCAGTGGCCGTGCCTCCTCGGCAGCCTGGTAACTGGGTTGGCAGCCGGCAAGCAGCCCGAAACACACAACCAGCACGCCCGTCGAAAACGCGAGAAGACGCCCTACTCTTTCGGGTACAGGAAGTGGCCCCATGATCGCGGCGGACATATCCATCTGTCAGGCCCTCAGGGCGCCGGCTTGCGCAAAGCGCAAGCTTCCGCCCACGTTTATCCCACGGCAAGCAAAAACACTCGCCCCCCTTGCATTGTCAGGGAGCATTCGGCGTGTTGGCAGGATTGGGCGTCGAACTCAACTGGGAAAGGACTTGGAGAAGGCCGTTCAAGTGTGCCAGCCGTGGGCCGTATCGGTCGATGAACTCGTTGAGCATGAACTCGCCCTCGACAAGCACGTCGAAGTTGGTATTGATCTCGTGGGTAATCCCCTCGAGAAATTCGGTTTGCACTTTGCTGAGCGCTTCGGCCGCGCGGCGGCAGCGTCGCGCCAAGTGCGGGTTCGCCTGCTTCCACTGCCCCAATTCATTCGCCTTCTGCCGCTGGCTCGAATGGAGTTGGCCAATCAACTCCTCGAGCAACTCGTTCTGCCGGTCCTGGGCAGCGAGCAGTTCGCGCAGCAGGTGGGTTTGGTCACAGCCGTCGGCCCGCGTTGGGCCGGCGGATCGCTGATACGCGTCGTGCGAAACGTCGATCTGGCTAAACAGGGGTGGTCGAGAAGTGCTTGGGTCGTGCGTCATCGGCTAAACTCCTTTCATATTCTCCAGTATAATCAAGAGGCGCTCTGTTTGTCGAGTATCGCGAGGCAATTGTCGCGAAGAAATCGGAAAAAGCCCGGTTGGTCAATGCCATGCCCCCTCTTGCCAAGGAAGCATGTACCTCGTAGTGACGGGGAAATGGCCAATTCCAAACTTCCGGCCTAAAGTCGCCCTCCTGCGCAGCCCGATGCACCACGGGAACCGCCCTGCCTCTCCGAATGATGGGAAGAAGCGCAAGATACGCCAAATGGAGAGTTTTGCGGTTGGTCTCGCCGTAGGTTTCGCGTCAGGCAAGGACGATGCAGCACAAACGCCCCCACTCGATATGCATTCTGGGATTCCTCACCGTCGTCGAACATCCTGAGCAGGGGCTCTTCGGGGGGTATTTGCTGCTGAACCACACAGGCAGGCCGCTGGAGTTTCACTGTACGGCCCCGTTGCGGCCAAACCGTGCCCAGGAAATCTTGTACGGCCCCTCACTTGGCCCGTTTCTGTATGGCGAGCAGATTGGAGCCACGCTCGTCCGGCACGCCAAGGCAACGCCCTGCGCCGTACTGACCGATAGCGAGCCGGCCTTGGCGATGGGTGAACACCTCGACGTGCCGGTAGCTCTGGTGCTGCCGCCCGATCCCGCCGATACCTTCACTGCCGACCCGGAAGATGCGCGGGCGCACTTGCTTCGCCTCGATACCGCCCACAACGCCGGCCCTACGGTGCAGCCCCACCGGACCGGCGACGGAAAATTGGTTCTTTTTGATTTGGGACGTCATCGTTTGGCCGTTCCTTGCTCTTGCGAAGCCCACCGAAACGCGATTACCGACCGCCTGGCCAACCTGCCGGAGAGCTTCGATTTGGTGGAGCCCTTCGGGCGGATTCACGAAGCAATTTCTGAAGCTCGGAAGGGCGTCCGATGAACTCGGCCCAACGGAGTTCGATGACGCACGGCAAGCCGGCCAAACCACCGTGCCCCAAGCCGTGGCCTCGGAAGACGCCTCGAGCGGTCCTTCGGCCGAACGTGTTCACTTGGCAACCTCCCAACCCGCCTGCCGTCAAGAGTCTTGATTTGCGGGCATCTCAGGTAGCGTTATCGCAAAGCCTCGTACTGGAGGCTTTCCGTCAAGCGGTGCTTCCGTTGCCGGTGGCCGTGACGAGCGAAGCCCTTGAACTTGCCAGGCCGAGGGCCGTCGCGGTCCGTATCGCCGCGCCCCGTGTTCGGGTTCGGGGGTTTTCCTTCGCCCCTCCGGAACGCCCGGAAATGTCGGGAGCTGTTCCCGATTGTAACAGCGCAGCGAGCACTCAACCGACACCGCCGACTCTGGCACCCGGCCGCGGTGGCACGCGTATTCGCCCGCCCCACGATATTGTCAAGCTGGAGGACCGACTGCACTACGTGCTCCAGCCGCCGCTGGAGCATCTGCTGGCCGAGCGAGCGTTGCACTTCCCCTTTCGGCCTTTTCCTTATCAGTTTGAAGGAGTCGCCTTCCTCTACCCGCGCCATGCGGCCGTCCTGGCCGACGAAATGGGGCTGGGAAAGACGATGCAGGCCATTACGGCCATCCGGTTGCTGATGCGGTGCGGTGAGCTGCGTACCGTACTGCTCGTGTGCCCCAAACCGCTGGTGACCAACTGGCAACGCGAGTTCGCGCAATGGGCCCCGGAAATCTCCGTCATGGCGATCGAGGGCGATCGTGCCCGCCGGGCTTGGCAATGGCGGTTGCCCGACGTGCCCGTACGCATAGCCAACTACGAACTGTTATGCCGTGACCGCGAACTGCTGGAATCCGGTGCGGTTGCCGCGCAAGGAGAAAGCCCCCTTTCCAGTGACGGCGAAGGGCCTGTCGTTCCCACGCAGTTCGACCTTGTTCTCCTTGACGAGGCACAGCGAGTGAAGAACCGTTCAGGCGCCACCAGCCAGGTGGTGCGGTCCATTCGGAGGCGGCGCAGTTGGGCACTCACCGGCACGCCGGTGGAGAACACCACCGAGGACCTGGTCGGGATATTCGAGTTCCTCGTGCCCGGGTTCCTTGCCCCCGATCTCAAACCGCGGCGCATGGGGCGCGCCGTTCGCGACTATGTGCTGCGGCGCACCAAGGATCGGGTCCTTGCCGATCTGCCGCCCAAACTATTTCGCGACGCCAACCTGGAGCTGACTCCCGAACAGCGCGAAACCTACCAGCGGGCCGAGGACGAGGGTGTTGTGCGTTTGAGCAGCCTGGGGGGAGAGCTGACCATACAGCACGTCTTCGAATTGATCCTGCGGTTGAAGCAAATATGCAATTTCGACCCCGTCTCCGGAACCAGCTCGAAGCTCGAACGACTCGCCGCCGATTTGGAAGAAGTGGCCGATAGCGGACGCAAGGCCATCGTTTTCAGTCAGTGGGTCGGCTCGCTGGACAGACTCGCAAAACAGCTCCACCGCTTCGGGCCCCTGGAATACCACGGCAAGATACCGCCGAAGCATCGCGACGCGGTGATCGAACGATTTCGCTCTGATCCGTCGCGGCACGTGTTGCTGATGAGCTACGGCGCGGGTGGCGTCGGGCTGAACCTCCAGTTTGCCGGCTACGTCTTCTTGTTCGACCGGTGGTGGAATCCGGCCGTGGAGGACCAGGCGATCAATCGGGCTCATCGCATCGGCGCTGACGGCCCCATCACCGTAACCCGCTTCCTAACGCTCGATACCATTGAAGAACGCATCGATTTCATTCTTCAAGAAAAACGTGAGTTGTTTGACACCATTTTCTCCGACACCACCGGAGGCCGGAAGCCGCGTCTGAGCCAGGATGAACTATTCGGGCTCTTCGAGCTGCGCATGCCGTCCGGCGACAACCCCGCCGCCGCGTAGCGCGCCCCCGATCGAGGTGGCCGTCGCGAAACATTACCCTGGATGCTCATCCCGAAGCTCGGAGCTTGTGCTGCGAACAACACCCTCATGCTGTTGGCCACTGACTGTGGCATACACCAAATAGAACGTGGGCACGAGCAGCAGCACCAGCAGGGTGGCAAACATCAGCCCGAAGGCAAGGCTTGTAGCCATGGGCTGGAGCACGCGGGCCTGGAATGACCGCTCCAAGAGCAAGGGCAGCAGGCCGACGATGGTGGTCATGGAAGTGAGCAGCACGGGGCGAAATCGCTGCCGGCCGGCGTCCATGAGTGCGGTTTTTAGGGGAACGCCGTCTCGCACGCGATGGTTGATGAAGTCAATCAGCACAATCGAATCGTTCACTACCACTCCCGTCAACGCCACAAGACCGAACAAGCTGAACAACGTCAACTCGAATCCAAGGAGCACGTGGCCGAACACGGCGCCGATGGCGCCAAATGGGATGATCGCCATGATAATAAGCGGCTGCGTATACGTTTGGAACTCGAGGGTCAGCAGTGCGAACATGCACACCATGGCAATCGCCAGCCCAAACACCAGCCCTTGTACCGACTCGGCCGTCTGCTCGGCTTGCCCCTCCCACCGAACCCGCACTCCCGGGTGCTCCGCCAGCATTTCGGGTAAAACATGCCTGCGGAGGTCGCTGACAATTCGACTGGCATTGGCGACGCCTTCCTCGACGTCGGCGGTGACGGTAATGGACCGAAGCTGATTGAGCCGGTTGATGCGCGAGTAGCCCCGTTCGACCCGGACCTCGGCCAGTTCGGTAATCGGCCGTTCGATGCCGTCGTGCGTACGCACGCGAATGGCGTCGAACCCAGCCAGGCTGTAGCGCTCGTCGCGGGGATAGCGCACCATGAGCTTCACCTCATGCCGCCCGCGTTGCAGCCGCATGACCTCCTCGCCGTAGTAGGTTGCCCGGATCGTCTCGGCCAAATCGGCGTTGGTCACGCCAAGCGCTTCCGCTTTGTCCTTGATGCGGACGTGAAATTCCCACTTGCCCGGGCGCGAATCGCCAGCGATATCGAAAACGCCTGGGTACGAGGCGAGCTTTTCCTTGACCTTTTCCGCGACTCGCGTCAATGCGGCCATATCGCGAGGGGCCGCAAGAAGCTTCAATTCGATGGGCGTGCCTCCCGGGCCCAGCGCAGCGCCGGCAAACGAAACCTCTTCGGCGCCGGGAAACTCACCGGCCGCCTCGCGCCATTGCTTGATCAGTTCCATGCTGGTTAGTTGGGGGCGGAACTGGATGTCGACAAGCTCCACGGCAACGCCGCCGGCATGGCTGCCCGCCGGAGGCCTTGTCGGCCCGAGGGCGCCGGTCGTGTTGGCATCGCCGACGGAGCGCAGGACAGTTTTCACCACGGGCTGCCCCTCGGCGGCGTATTCTGCATTGATCCGCAAAATGGCCTCTTCCACCCGGCGTGTGGCCTTGTCGGTAATGCTCTCGGGAGTGCCGTCCGGATACACAACCGTCGCTTGGATGAGCGGCACGTCCATCTTGGGAAAGGCGTTGAACGGTGCAATTCCTCCTCGAATCAGACCAAGGGCAATCAGCAGCACGGATGCCGCCAGGCTCAAAACGATCCACGGATTATGCAGTGCCCATCGCAGCAGAGGCAGGTAGATTCGATGTATCGTCGCATCGAGCAGCCCCGTCACCCGATTGTTCATCCGGCCGATCAACTCGGCAATGAGTCGTGCCGGATAACCGAGATACGGCGCCATGGCCAGCACGAACAGTCCGATCACCAGGATCGCCGAAACCCCCGCCAGTTGAGGCACCTCCCGAAAGGCTGTGGCGAGCGGGCCGGCGCCCTGCTCGGCCAGCAGGACGGCGACCGACGCCGCGAGGAACAAGCCGGACCAAGCCGCACCCACGGACGCCCAAAGCCAGAACCGTCGGCGGTGCGCCACCGCCCGCCGCTCGCGCATACCGCGCTTCTCGGCGTCGCGCTCACCGCTATGGGCCAAGTGGCACGGCAGCACGAACGTGCTTTCAAATAGGGAAAACAAAAGCATCACGATGACCGCCAGCGGGATCACCGCGATGAACTTTCCCATGATTCCGGGCACGAGCAGAAGCGGCGTGAACGCGATGATGGTCGTCGTAACTGAGGCGAGCACCGAGGGAAGCACCTCATACGTGCCGTCGACTGCGGCCTCCAAGTGGCTCTTTCCGCGCTGCCGGTGCGAATACACATTCTCGCCCACCACGATGGCATCGTCCACCAAAATGCCCAGTGCCATGAGGAACGCAAACATCGAGAGCATGTTGAGCGTCTGATCGGCGGCGAACAGGACGGCGCACCCGCCCAGAATGGAAATGGGAATCCCAAGCGCCACCCAAAACGCCAGCCGCAGTTCCAGGAACAGTGCCAACACCACGAACACGAGAACCAGCCCCTGGAGCCCGTTGCGCCGCAACAGTTCGAGCCGGTCGCGAACGACAATGGAGGTGTCGTCAAAGACAACGAGTTGGTAGCCTTCGGGCAGCCGGTAGCCGTTCCAACCGGCCGGCCCTTGGACGCCTTCGGCGAAACGTCGCACTTCAGCCGCGATGGCCAGCAGGTCTTCATCCGCCGTCTTGCTGATTTGGACCACCATACCCGGCTTGCCGTTGATAAAGGTCGAGGAGGTCGTATCGACGAAGTGGTCGTGCACCATCGCCAGGTCGTCGACGGTCAGTACGACGCCATCCTCGCGGGTCACCAAGGGAATCTTGGCGATTTCCTCGCCCACCAGACGTTTATTCTTACCGCGAAGGAGCAACTCCTGAGAGCCGGTGCGCATGATGCCGGCCGGAATCTCGATGTTTTCGCGTCGGATCAGGTCCGCCACGCCCCGGAGGCTGAGTCCATGCTTGCGGAGCGTGCTTTCGGCAATTTCGACATCGATCTGAAAATCCTTGGCCGCGCCGATGTCGGCCTGCGAAATCGCCGCAAGCTGGAGCACCTCATCGCGCACCTGTTCCGCCACGGTGCGCAACCGCAGTTCGCCGTCATGCCCCGGTGCGTCCGGCCCGACAACCGCCAATTTGATGGCGGGCCGGCGGAGTGTGACCTGTCTGATTTCGGGCTCCTCGGCCCGTAGCGGCGGGAAGCCGGGAAGCCGGTCCACCTCGCCGCGCACCTCGTTGAGCACCTTCTGTACGTCGCGTACATCGGCCTCGAGTTCCAGGATGACCGTACCCACGCCTTCCGAAGCGACCGAACTGAGCCGCTTGATGCCTTGCAGCGTGCGGACCGCCTCCTCGATGCGTTGGCAGATGCTTTCCTCCACTTCCTCGGGACTGGCCCCGGGGTACGGGACCGAAATGAAGATGATCTCCAGTTCGAACTCGGGGAACAATTCGCGGTGCATACGGTAAAGCGCCACTCCGCCCACCAGCAAAATGGCCACCATGGCCGTGTTCATCGCGGGTGTGTTTGAAATGGCCCAGCGAATGAGCGCTTTCATGGCTGTTGCTCCCGCAATTGCATCCCCGCCTCCGCCACGGCCAACGGCGAGGTGACAACGCGCATGCCCGCTGACAACTTCTTGGGTTGGCCCGCCACGTTCCCGCGCTCATTCGCCCGCACAATGGCGTTGCCCTCGTGGCGCTGGACCACGCGCACCTCGACGATCCGCAGCCTCCCATCATTCACCACCCATACCCGGTTGCCCGGCCGGATGGCCTCCTCCGGCACTCGCAGCAGCTCGGCATTGGGCGTGGCGTGGATGCGCACCGTGACATACATGCCGCGAACCAGTGCCGTCGGTCCGGACGTCGATCCGGCAGATGCGGCGTCGGGGTGGAGCCGCCGCACGCCGCGTGGATCGTCGACGGTCACACGCGCGGGCACCATACGGGTCGCTTCATCCAGGCCGATTCCATCGAATCGCGAAAGCTCGCCGCGCCATGCGTACTTCTGCCCGGCCAGTTCATAAACGATCGTCGCCGGGGTGCGGGGAATCTGATAATCGCGCCCCGGCTCCGGCACGGCCTCGTAGCCGGCACTCGCCGGATTCTGGCGCTGCACCCAAAGCCAATACAAATCGTCCATCATCAAGTTGCACTGCACCTCGACTTTCGAAGTATCTTCAAAAACAAAGAGCTGGGTGCCCCTGTTGACAAAACTGTCGACCTCGACCAGGTCGCGTACCACCACGCCGTCACTCGGCGCGACAACTTGGGCTCGTTCCAAGTCGAGTTGTGCCCTTTCGAGGCGAAGCTCGGTAGCGTTCTTGACCGATTCGAGCCGGGTGCGGCGCGTGCGGAGCATCTGAACCTGTTTGCGCAACTCCATGAGCTGGCTCTGCATTTGCAGGACGCTTTGCTGCGCTTGGTCGAGTTGGGTTGCCGTCACCACGCGCCGTTCCGCAAGCTTTTGTTGGCGCTCGTATTCGGCACTGTGCAATTCCAACTGCTGCTGCGCCAAATGACTGATCTCCTCGATATTTCGAACCTCCACGTCGAGTTCACCGAGGGACGTTTCAGCCTGCTCCCGCTCCTGCTGCAACTGCTTGACCGAAAGTTGATAGTCGCGGGGGTCGATTTCCAGGAGCACGGTGCCCGCTGCCACGTAGTTGCCAGCCCGGGCGTTGGGGGCCTTCATGGTAATGCGCCCTGTCACTTCGGCTGCAATGGTGATTTCTCGGTAGGGAACCACGACGCCGTCGGTGGTGATATCGAGGCCGGCGCCGTGGGCGACTAATTCGGTTGCCTCGACCAGCGGCGGCACCGCGGCGGCGACGGGCTGCGTTTCTACGGCCCGCTGCCCTGCCAGCATGAAGTACCCCACAATACCGCCTGCTAAAATAATGAGGGGAGCCACTGCCCGCAGCGTTGTATTCATGGGTCGCTCCTCCGTTCGGGGCAGGTTTCGCGATGATTGCTTCCCGGAGCGGAACCCACCGGCGGGCCAAGCCCCAAGGCCGCGAGACTGAATCCGGTAATATGGTCGGTCAACATTTCGGCTTTGTAGTGGGCAGCCAACTCGTCTTCACCGACGATCATCGGAATGATGTTCGTTGCCGATCGGTAATAGACGCACTGGCCCACGATACTCAACGCAATCTGATGTCGCCGGTGGAGTGGCAGCTCCGGATCGACCACGTCGTCGATGATGGCCAGCAACGCCCCGAACCCCGCCCGAAAGTGCTCTTGCAGCAACTCGCGGCATATCGGGGTGGGATCGGTGATCTCGCGAAAGAGCAATCGCCATTGCCATTCGGCGGCCTTCAACTCGAGCAACCGGCTGATCATGGCCCAAACGAATCCACGCAGTCGTTGGGAGGGGGTGGCCCCGGCGGGTTGATCAGGCACGAAGCGCTGTTCAAGCCGGTTCGGATGCGCCTGGCGCACCGTGGCCACATACAAGCCCTCCTTGCTGCCAAAGTGGTAATTCACGGCCGCCAGGTTCACACCCGCCTCGTGGCATATTTCACGCACGGTCGCCGCCTCGAAGCCCTTCGCGGCGAAGATCGGGCCGGCGGCTTCGATAATGCGGGCTGGGGTGGCATCGGCGCTCATGTTGGCTCGACCTTCCGAAGAAGTGCCTTGGTACTGCGTATTAGGAATCGCAACGGGGGCCCCTGGAGGCAAACAATCGTTTGATACAATTATATGAAACGATT
>SKZG01000420.1 GCA_007127495.1 Planctomycetales bacterium | reverse complement strand
GGCCATCTCGGCCGATCGGGAATCTGCCGGCTTGCTTTCGACGTTGCCTGCAGCCTCCGCGAGGGATGGGCCCGTCGCGACCGCCTCTTGGGCGGCCTCGTGCTCGACGAAAGTCGCACTCGCTGCGACGGCATCGCTCGGCTTCTCCATTTCTTTGCCTGTTCGCTCCGATTCGACTTCATCGGTCGGCTCGGCACGGTCGGCAGCCTCGGTATCGTTCGGAGCATCTTCGGCACCTTGGCTGTTCTCGGCGTTGTGGACAGCGGCTGCCGCCGGGGACGTATCGCTTTCGCTCGCCACCTCGTGACCGGGAGGCGAGGGCGCGTCCGGAACGGATTCAGAAGCCGGTTGTTCCCCGCGCGAATCGGGCGGTCCGTATTCATACCCGCCTTTCTCGGTGCCGGGGCCCGCGGGAGTTGCCGCGTCGCGTGCTTCCGGCGGCGTTGACGTTGGATACTCAGCGCTCGCCGGCTCGCTATCGCGCGGTGTTGCCGCGGGTGTTGCCGCGGGTGGTGTCGCAGCGGGGAAGCTCCATGCCTGGTCCAGGTACGGGGCGAAAGCCGCCGAGGGCGGAGCCGGCCGCGCCTCGATCGGAGTCATTGCAGTGATGGAATTCGTTTTCAGTTCGATCATAGCCTAAAGGTTCTCTTGAGTTGCCGTGGCAAGCTCCCCGACGGGCACTCCCTCCAGGATGCGCCGGAGCACCTCCGCAACGGTTGCCTGTTCCTGAGGGGTCTTGAATTCACCAATGATCTTCGAGCGTCTTTGGTCGGGCATGTCGGCCAGCAGCATGACAACGGTATCGATCTGTTCGTCGTTGAGCATCTCCATCAACTGAGCCTTTGCCTGCGCCGGCCGGATGGTCTCGAGGATCCGCCGGACCTCGTCCAGCCCGTCCGCCAGCGCGCCTTCACGTATTTCTTGCAGCTCGGTCTGAAAAGTCTCCCGCGCAAGCGTGAAGCGACGGCGATCCTCGGCCAGATTCTGTCGTTCGGTTTGGAGTTGGGCCAGGCGGTTCGCAAGCGATTGCTCCCGGTATTCCAGGTTGCGGTACTTCAAGGCGCGGGTTGCACGGATTTCGTCGAACGACACCTGCTCGATAACCACGTCCTCGGCTTTCGCCAAAGCGCCTTCCTGTATGGCGAACAAGTCGACGCCCTGTGCGAGGGCCAGTATCTGAACCACGCGGTCTCGCCGGAGGTCCCATTTCCAGATTGCCACTCCCAGCAATAGAACCTGCGCAAGCAAAGTTGCCACGGCGAAGTATGCCAAGAGCGGGGCCAGGACTTCAACCAAACGTTTCATCATTCGCCCTCCTCCCGGCAGCAGCGCGAAGCGGCCACTTCATCGAGCTGCCGGATGTCGCGGCGTGCTTCTGCGGCTTGGTGCCGTTGCGCCTGCCGGTCGCGCAGCTTTTCGAGTACGCGCACTTCGCGATTTGCCGCTAGCAGGGCTTCGCGACGGCGCTCGATTTCGCCGGCTACCGCCTGCCGCTGTCGCGCAAAGTGCTTCTGTTGCGAGCGAACGGACAGTTCATACCGCTGGGCATCCACAAGCTGATCGAGGTCGACCGTCCCAGGCATGACGGCCGTCCGGCCGGCCGCTCGAAGTGCGGCAAGCTCTTTGGCCAGCGCGGCCTCATGGGCCTCGAGCAGTTCATCGGCGCGGTAGGCCTCGGCAAGGTGCGCGCGCCGCTCGTCGCGCACCGACTCGCCAAGCCGTAGTAACGTTGCCAGACGGAAGTGGAATTTGGCCATGCGTTACGCCGCCTGCTTCGTGCCGCGCTGTTGGATGTTTTGGTAAATGCGCATCAGGCCTTCCCGCGACTCCTCCATGGTGGCAGGCTGGTCAACCGGCTGACGCAGGAACCGGTTGATGTCGTCAAGCATTTCGATGGCGGCATCGACTTTGGGGTTGCTGCCCCGGCGGTACGCGCCGATCGAAATGAGGTCCTCATGGTCGCGATAAGCCGCTGACAACTCTCGCAACGCGACCGCGGCATCGCGGTGCTCGGCATCGGTCACCTCGGGCATCAAGCGGCTGAGGCTCTCTAGCACGTCGACGGCGGGATAGTGGCCTTGCGAGGCAAGCCGCCGCGAGAGCCACGTATGCCCGTCGAGCAGGCCGCGCACAGCATCGCTGATGGGCTCGTTCGGGTCGTCGGCCTCGACCAGCACGGTATAGAATGCGGTGATGCTTCCACGGGGGCTGCGTCCGGCCCGCTCCACCAGTTTCGGCAGTGCGGCGAATACCGACGGCGTGTATCCTCGTGTGGTCGGCGGCTCGCCGGCGGCGAGGCCGATTTCGCGCTGTGCGAGGGCGAAGCGGGTGAGCGAGTCCATCAGCAGGAGCACGTCTTTTCCCTGGTCGCGAAAGAACTCGGCAATGGCGGTCGCCGTCGCCGCCGCCTGCGTCCGGACCGGAGCTGGTTCGTCGCTGGTGGCAACCACGACCACGCTCTTGGCGAGCCCCTCGGGCCCCAAATCGCGCTCGATGAACTCGTTGACCTCGCGTCCGCGTTCGCCAATGAGGGCCGTCACGATCACGTCGGCGGCGGTGTACCGCGACATCATGCCCAACAGCACGCTCTTTCCCACGCCCGATCCCGAGAAGATGCCCATACGTTGCCCTTTGCCGCAGGTGAGCAAACCATCGATGCAGCGCACTCCGGTGGCGAGCGGGGTATCGATGCGGGGCCGGGTACAGGGATGTGGCGGCGCGGCGCGGAATGTGGCCCGATGGGTGAGCACCGGCTGCGGCTTCCCGTCGACCGCTCTGCCCGTCGCGTCGAAAACGCGGCCGAGCATGGCGTCGCCCACGCGCAGCCACCGCGCGGTGCGCCGAAGCCGCACCCGATTCCCGTGCCGCACCCCCGCCAGATCACTGAAAGGCGAGAGCAGCGTCAAGTGGTCTTTGAATCCGATGACCTCGGCCTCCAGCGGCTCGCCGGGCGCGCGCTCGATCTCCACGAGGGCGCCCACCGGCGCCGGAAGCCCCGCGACGGAGATCGTCGTACCCACCGTGCGCACCACCGCGCCGCTCAGTGCGGTGGGCATGATGTGTTCAAGTTGGCTGGTCACGTCGAGCATCGGTCAGACATCGTTTCAGGTCAGTTCTTCTTCAATACGGGCAAGCTGCGATTCGATCTGTTGATCAATGCTTCCAAAGTTGGTTTCCACGCGGCAGCCGCCGGATGTGATCTCGGGATCGGGAATCACTTCGGCGCTGGCCAGAGGGGCGAATTCCTTCGTGAGCAGTTCGGCCTGGCCGTCCATCGCCGCGTAGTCGTGGGGGTTCAACCGGATGCGCAAATGGGACGTGCCGGCGGCGAGTTCCAACGCCTCGCGCAACTGCCGTGCTGCGAGCGCCGGCATATCGGTGATTTCGCGCCGGACGATTCGGCCGGCTATCGCAGTGGCTACATGAATTGCGGCAGCCTCCCAGTGGACGAGCCATGCCTGCCTCGCATGTTGCACGTCCTGGACGGCTTGCTGCAGCGCCGGCAGCACGGAGGCAAGTTGGTTCCGGACGATTTCCGCCACCTGCTCTTGGCCTGCCCCGTATCCCTCCGACTGCGCCCGCTCCTTGATCGCGACGGCTTCGTGTTGTGCCTGCGCGACGATCTTGCGCGCCTCGGCGCGGATGCCGGCGAGGTATTGGTCGGCGCGGGCGGCCATGTCTTCAAAATTGAAGACCGCGTGATGTGCTGACCGGTTGCGTTGCGTGGCTCGAATGATGCTTGCCATAGGTCGTTTTCCGTTATCCTGTCATGGCCACATGGGGGCGGCTGCTACGGCTTTCCATTTGCCCGTCGCGCTGAAGCTCCGCCACCAACTGCATGATGCGCCCGCGCGCTTCCTCGACGTCGCGCAACCGGATTGGGCCGGGGGAATCGAGCTGCCGCCGCAACCACTCCGAATCGTCCCGCGGAAGACTGCCGAGCACCCGGTTGACAAGTGCCGCCGGCGCCCCCAATAGCGCGGGGACGGCCAACTCCCCTCCGGCCTTCCGAAACAGGGCGGCCAGGCTGCCGGCACCTAGCCGTGGCAACTCGTCGAACGAAAGCGAAGGTTCCTCGGCCGGCTCCGGCTGGGAACGGTCACTGATGCCCAGCGTGTCCGTAATCGTTCGGCCGAGTTGCGGCGAGCCGGCATCGAGGAGCCCGCGGACTGCTTTCATTCCCACGACGCGATTCGGCCGAATGCCCCACTGCCGCGCAACGCGGCTATGGAGCGCTTGCTCCACTTCGAGCACGATCTCGGGGTCGGTCTCCTCGAGGTTCGCCAGGCGGCGAATGACTTCGGCCTGTCCGGCGGGATCGAGCCGGGCTAGAACCTCGCTTGCGCGGGCAGGGGGCAGGTGCGCCAACACCAGCGCGATGGTCTGAGGGCGTTCGGAACGGAGCGTATCAGCCAGGTCGCCTTCGGCGGTTTCCGAAAGGAAGGCGAACGGCGGCGATGGGCGGCCTTGTGCGGTCGGGCTGTTGCCCTCCGGGTCGGGCAACGTCCCCGGAGCCAGGCGCGGCGCCCCGGCTTCCAGCTCGATACCGGCCGGCTCCGCCTTCGGCGCCATGGATCGGATGCGAAGGAATTCGTCGCGCACGCGCCGCTGCTCGCCGGCATCGACCTCGTGCAATGCGACGACGGCGTCGCGCACACGGCGCGCCTGCGTGTCGGGCAGGCATTCGAGCACGGCATCAGCCGCCGCGCAATCCAGTGCCGCCACCAACACCGCTGCTTTCCGTATTCCTTCGTCCGTTGTGTTCATGGGGTTGCCTTGGTGTGTTTCGTTGCCGCCGTGGTGGACACGAGGCGGCTAAGCAGAAGTTCCAATCCACGATCTCAGAATATTGGCCGCCGCATCCGGGTCTTCCTGGACCAGTTCCGAAAGTTCGTCGTGCAGCGAGCGACCCGTCTTATTGAATCGCGAAAGCCGGTTGACCACCGCGGCTTCCGCTTCACGGTCGGCTTCGTCGGGCGTATCGCCCGCCCGGTGCAAAGAGCCGGCCGACTGCTTCTCCACCGGACCTGCCAGGATCATGGAACGCAGGATCACAAGGCTGAACGCTGCGACGAGGAGCATTCCCAGGGTACTCCAGTGGCCGGCGAGCCACGTCAATGCCTGTTCGCTGTAAGTCGGAGCTTGCAGTTCCTCGGGCGTGAATCCCTGGAATGTCATGATCTCGACCAGTTGCGTGCGATCGTCCACCCCGTCGGTGGGCGGCAGTAGGTTGGCCACCAGTCGTCGGATTTTGGTGGTTTCCTCAGTCTGAATCTGCTCGAGTTGTGCTGGGTCGGGCGGCTGGAGAACGTCCTCTTCGGCGTGGTTCCGCTCGCGCCAGATTTTGTCAAAGTAACTACTGGGAATGGCCAAGGAAACGCTTACCCGGCGCGGCGTCAGTCCGACACTCACTCGCTCCTCGTGCGTCCCCGACGCCAGCGCATTCGATTCCCGCTCTGAATCATCGCGTTCTTCGCGCGATCCGCCGGCGCGGCTCGTGGTGAGCTGGTGTGGCGTGTTGGGCTGCTGGGGCACGTATCCGGGACGGCCCCCGCTCCCCGTGCCCTCGCGAACGACCGATGTGGTCCGCTCCCTTTCCCGGACAGGGGTTGTCTTGGGGTCGATCCTTCGGATGTGTTCAGTCCGCTCGCGTTCGCGGTCCAGCTCTACGTTCGGCGTGACCCGAATGCCCGGTACGTATGCAAGTGCGTTGAGGATTTTTGCCTGCCATTCCTGCTCGTACATTCGCTTTCGGGCGATGTAGGGATCTTCGAAAGCGGTCCCGCCGCTCTCCTGATTGCCGTACCAGGCGGCGCCGCTGTTCAAGTCGGAAACGGTCACCTCGTTGGGGCGCAAGCCTGCAATGGCGCCGGCCACCAACGAGCGGACTGCCGTCACTTGGCTCTCGCTGAGCTGCTCGCTGCCGGTCGGTTTTACGGCGGCTGTCGCAGTGATGTTGCGTTCCCGATTGAACGGGGACCGGCGCTCTTCGGTGTCGTAGATGACCGAGGCGCTCTCGATGCCGGTCATTTGGCTGATGATCAGTCCGAGGGTCTTCTGCTTGGCCAGCTTCATCCGCGTCTCGCGGTCCTCGCGCGAGGTGAATACGCCGGCCCCTTCCAACGCGGCATCGAACGCCGATTCGAAATTCGGGGGCAAGGCCCGCGCCTCGGCGACCGCGGCCAGGTACACGTCGCGCTGGCCACGAGGAATCCGGATGCGGTTTCCCTCCACCTCGTATGCGTTCAAGCCCTTCTTGGCCAGCGCGGCCTGAATTTGCGATATCTGCGAGGGAGGAATGGGCGATCCGCTGAACAAGTCGACGTCCGGGCCGGAGCCCTGGTGCGTAAATAGGAAGCCCAGACTCACCACCAACACGGCCAGCAGCAGACCGGCCGTAATGCGCGCGCCCGGCGTCATCGACTGGAACAGGTCGGTAATCTGTGCAAAGGCTCTATTTACAAAATCCATGGCATAACCCTAGTGCGTCTTCAAATCCGAAGGTTCTGTATCTCTTCAAATGCTTGCACCATCTTGTTGCGAACCTGCAGCATCATCCGGAAGGCCACGTCGGCCTTTTGCACGGCGGTGAGCACTTCCGCAGGATTCGTGTCGCCTCCGGTAAACAGGCTTTCCACCGCGTGATCAGCGTCCTGTTGCATCGCATTCACCTGGTGAATGGAATCCGTCAGAAACTCCTGGAACGATTTCGCGCTACCGGACGAGCCCGCCAGGCCGCTCAGCGGCGCGGCCGGCGAAGGCGGGAGCGATGGAATACCTAGGATCGGATTCATGGGAGTCTCACGGCAAACGGTCAGGCAAGAATTCTCAACGTCTGGTTCTGCATGTCCTTGGTGATGTCGATCACACCGAGGTTTGCCTCGTAGGCGCGGGCTGCTTCCATCGCGTCAGTGAACTCGGTCATCATGTTGACGTTCGGATAGGCGACGTAGCCGGCCCGGGGACCCTCCTTCGCCGCGTCGGGGTGATGGGGGTCGTACCGCCAGATGGGCTCCACGTCAGCCACCTCGACCGCGGCCACGCGAACGCCCGATGCGCCGTGCGAGCCGATGGTGTCGTCGGTTTGGAACACCACGAAACGCGGCTGATACGGCTCCGGCTCGCCCCGCTCGTTATGCGTCGTGGAAATATTGGCGATATTGCTCGACTGCGCATTCATGCGAATCCGCTGAGCCGCCAGCCCGCTTGCACTGATGTCGAATGCGGAAAACATGGACCGAATCCTTTCGATCGTCAAAGGCGTTGTTGCGGCGAGTACGGCCCGCCGTATATTCCTACAGCCGTCCGGAAATGGCCGTGGTCAGCAACCGGAATTGCTGGTTCATAACCGTTAAGGCCAGATTGTGTTGCATGTGGTTTTTCACCATTTCTGAAACCTGTTGTTCCAATTCCACATTGCTCTTGTCGTGATAGGTGATCGTATGCGGCTTGTCAGCCACCGCTGCCTGAAACGGCTCACGCTGCGGCGCATATCGCCCCGCGCGATAGGGGTCAACCGGTTGGTTGCGCACCTCGATGGCCTCCTGCAAACGCGACTGAAAGTCGTCCAGTGACAGGTCGCGAAACTTGTAGCCGGGTGTATCGAGATTTGCAATGTTGCCCGCCAGGGCCGTGTGCCGAAGCTGGGAGAACTTCGCCACTTCCTCGAGAACGGGGATCGTTGTCGATGTAAACAGGTTCGTTAACATGACGGCCTCCGCGGTGAGAGCCTCTGACGGGCCGAAAACGCAAGTGCAACCGCCGTGCCGTTTCCGTCCAAGGTGCGCACAACGGGGAAGAACCATGAAGTTCGCCGGCGGAGGCGGCACAAATTGCGCAATGGATACCGGCAGAATCTGCCGATCTTCCCGGGGGCTCCGTCTGTAGACCCGGCCTGGAACCGGCCCGCCAAGCGACTGCTCATGCTCTCACCTTCTCGTTTTCCCGGGGTGCGTAGCCATATTGCCGCAGTTTTCCTGAAAGGGTTCTCACGCCGATTCCCAGTGCCTGGGCCGTCCGTTGCCGGTGGCCGTGGAAGTGTTGTAGTGTCGCCTCGATCAGCTTCTGCTCCATCTGCTGCAAACTCATACCCACGGGCACGCCGGACCCTTCGCCGGTGGGCAAGGCCGCGCGGTCGGTCATAAGCCATCGCCGCAACTCATCGGCCGTGACGGTCCCTTTCTCGTTGAGGACACTTGCCCGCGTGACAATGTTTTCCAGTTCACGCACGTTTCCAGGCCAGTGGTGGTTTACGAGGAGGTCCATCGCGGCGGGTTCCAGCGAGCACGGTTCGCGGCCTAGCCGACAGGCGCAGCGGGCAAAGAAATACTCGCACAGGGCGGGGATGTCGTCGCGCCGGTCGCGCAGCGGCGGTATCCGGATGGGTACGACGGCCAGCCGGAAGTACAGGTCCTCGCGGAAACGGCCCTCGCGGACCGCCTGGTCCAGGTCGCGGTTCGTGCTGGCCAGCACGCGCACGTCGACGTGCTGGGTTTGGCTGGAGCCGACGCGTTCGAAGGCCCGCTCTTGCAGCACGCGAAGCAGCTTGGCCTGCAAGTTCAGGTCGATTTCAGTGACCTCGTCGAGGAGAATGGTTCCCTCGTGGGCCATCTCGAACCGCCCCGCACGTGGCGCGTCGGCTCCGGTAAAAGCGCCTCGCTCGTGCCCGAATAGTTCGCTTTCCATAAGCTGCGCCGAGAGCACCGGACAGTTCAAACTGACCAGGGGCCCCTCCGCGCGGGGGCTTTCCGCGTGGATTGCGCGGGCGACCAATTCCTTTCCGGTCCCACTTTCGCCGAGAATAAGCACGGTTTCCGGCGTTGGCGCGACGCGGGCAATCCTCTCGCGCAGTGCCAGCATGGCAGGGCTGTGCCCAATCATAGACGCTTCGACGTCCGAGTGCCGCGAACTACGGCCCGGTTCGAAAACCCGGCCATGGTAAATGGCCTGTCCGACAAGCCGCTCAAGCTGTTCCACGTCGAACGGTTTTTCAATATAGTCGAACGCCCCGTGGCGCATCGCCTCAACCGCCGAGGCCACCGACGCGTGCGCGGTCACCATCACCACCTGCACCGGCAGTCGGCGCCGCTCGATGTGCGCGATGAATTCCAGCCCGCTCATGCCGGGCATCTTCAGGTCGGTGACCACGCAGTCGACCCCCGAGTCATTCAACCGCCGCAGCGCTTCGGCGCCGCTGGAGCAGCACGTCACTTCGTGGCCTGCTTCGCGCAACACGTGAGCCATCGACTCGCGCGCCGGGGCGTGGTCGTCGACCACCAACACGCGGCCGGTTGCTTTCTCGTGCGAAACGCGGGAAGCGGTGGGGGTGGTCATGCGGCGGCCTCCAAGGCAATCGAGTGGGGGAACCGAAGGGTGACCGCGGCCCCGCCTTCGGGGCAATTCGCCATCGAGACGCTGCCGCCGTGGACCTCGGCAATCCGATGAACAATCGCAAGACCCAGGCCGGTTCCGCCACGCTTTGTGCTGAAAAACGGTTCGAAGGCGCGGCGGCACACATCATCGGAAAGCCCCGGCCCGGTGTCGGCAATTTCCAGTTCGACGCCCGCCGAGGTCGAAAGCGACGTGATGACCAGCGCTCCGCCGTCGGGCATGGCGTCCAAGGCGTTGAGCATCAGATTCAGCACACAACGACGCACCATGGACTCGTCGGCATACATGCAGTGGTCGTCCGGCACGTCGAGGCTGACCTCGATGGACTGGGCGCCCAATTGCGGCGCCAAGGAAACGCACACTTCCTCCACGGCGCGCGCCATGGGGAAGTGAGCGAGCCGCGGCTCCTGGTCCGACGTGAAGTTCAGCAGGTCGTGAACCACTGCATCGAGCGATGTGAAGGCGGCCGCAATCTTGTCGGCAATATCGACCGAGCCCCGGTCGTCGCTCACGCGGCGCCGCAACAAGCTCAGGTACAGAGTGACGGGAACCAGGTGATTGCGCACCTCATGGGCCACGTGCGACGCCATCTGCCCCAGATCGGCCAGACGGTTCTTGCGGGCCAACTCGCGGTTCTTCACTTCCAGTTCATCCGTCAGCCGGTGGACCTCCGCCCGCAATATCTCGTGCGTGCGTTCCAGTCGGACCGTCGCCTGGTGCCACGCGGCCAGCACGGTTTCCAGTTCAGCATTGGCCGCCGGCAGCGGCGCGTCGGAATATTCGTCGAGCAACTTCATGGCATATTTCCTCATGACAGGTCGGAGCAAAGATCGATTTGCGATACCGCGCCCGCGGGTGGGCTGGTATACGAGGCGCGGGCCAAACCCGCACGGTGCATCCCTTGAAGCCGGGCGGCCGCCTGGTCGCGTCGGCCATTGAGGGCTTGTTCGCCCGACCGCTCGCGCCCGATGATTTCGGCAAGCAGCGCTTCACATGCTTCCAGTTCAGCAGAGCATCGCTGCCGTGCCTCGGCGCTGCGCCAGCGGCGTGAATCCGGGGCCTGGTTTCGAAACGGATCCAGCGACCGCTCAATCTGTTGTAGTTCCAATAATGTTTGCTGTTTCTGCGCCAGCAGGTCCAAAAGTGCTGTCATCTGGTCGGATTCGATCAGTTCCATCTGCCGCAGCCCCATCGCCCGCAACCGCTCCAGACAGGCGCGTTTCGAGCAGATCAGGTCGAACAGGATATCGGTCTCGAGAGAAGGCATGGTGGGGCCCTAAAGGTCGCTGAGGGTTTCCAGCAAATCGGTCCATTGTGCCCGGTCAAAATTGGTTGGGCCTTGGAAGGTGATGTTGGGATTCATGCGGGCGAGAACGGCCTTCGCCTGTTCCAACGCACTGCGCGCCTGCGCCTCTTCGCCCATCTGCCGGTACGCGTTCGCGATCTGCACGTAGGCATCGAGCACCTCGGGCGACTGCTGGTAGCGGTTCGTCACGTTCGAATAGGCTTCAACGGCCTCGGGGTATCGGCCTAATGCGAACTCGATGTCGCCAATTGCGAAGCAGGCGTTCCGAAGGACTGCAAGTTCGGCTTCCGTCAGGTCGTTTGCTTGCTGGCGATCGCTCAAGAGGTCGCGCAGTTCGATGAAATGGTCGAGCGCCTCGTGCAACAGCCGGCCGGCCTGCTGGGCCAAGTCCAACTGGTACTGTGCGTCCGTGCTTTCCTGGCGCTGCGTTTGCAGCGCTTGGGCCGCGCGCCGGCAGGATTCCCCCAAAATGTAGCGCGTTGCGAGGGCTCGGGAGTCGTCGGGGTATCGGACGACGGCTTCTTCGAGACGGACAATCGCTTCCTCGTAGCGTCCCTCCTGATAGAGAAGCTCGCCCAGATCGAACAACGATTCCCGCCATTGGCGGCTTTGCGGCGTCAATTGCTCGCCGGCCAAATTTTCCAGGAGCAGTTGCTCTGCCCTCGCAGCCTCGCCCTTTTCCCGCAACGCCCGGCTTGCAAGCAGCCGGGCCTGGTAGGCGGCAGCATCGCGTGGATGGAAATCGATACATTCCTGAAACGCCTCGAACGCCTCGGCCGTCTTGCCCAGTGCCAGGTAGGCCTCGCCAAGCATCGCCAGGGCTTGGGGATGGCGCCGGCGCGCTTGATCCTTCAGGTATTCCACCAGCATTTCGACGGCCGCGGTAAAGCTGTGCCCTCGCATGTAATCCTGCCCGCTTTCCCACAACTGGTCCGGATACCGCCGGGTGGCGATGAGCCGTTCGGCAAGCTGGGCATGGATACGGCCCGACTGGCGGAATTGCCGCCGTCCCGCCCGCAACAGCGGCTCCGCCTTGCCTGGTGCATAACGCCCGGCCTCTGATAGCAGGGATTCGCCCCAGGCCCGATGGACATCGGCTTTCAACTCCAAGGCGCGCACTTCAGGGAAGAGGGGATGCAGGAGTTCGGCAATCTCCAAAGCGACGGCGAAATTCTGCGTGTTCAAATAGTACTCATAAGCGTCGAGTATCCGGAGTTGCAATTCGCGCACCGTAATCCAGCGGTTGCTGAAGGTGTTGGGATTTTCCAGCGATTCCAGCATCCGCCGATAACCGGCGACCGCATCCTCGTCGCGGCCCAGTTGGCGGTAGAGTTCGGCCTCCTCGAGGCTGGCGGCCACGGCCTCGGGCGTTTGCGAAAACAATTGCCGAGCACGAGCAAATTGTCGTAGCGCTGCGCGCGAGTCGCCGATCTCGCGGAAACACAGGCCGATGAGGTACATGGCCTTGCGGGTGGCATGGTTGCTCAGGGTATCGCGCCCCTGAGCAAGTTGAAACGTCGTGATGGCTTCCTCATACTGAAGCCGCGCCTTCTCCAACTGCACGGGCGAGGGGGCGGCATGGTGCTTCAAGTCGTGCGCGCGGCGCATTTGCACCTGCCCGTGAAGAATCGTCGCCTCCGCACGCAGCGGCGACTTCGCCGGTACTCGGTCCAGG
>SKZG01000095.1 GCA_007127495.1 Planctomycetales bacterium | reverse complement strand
CCTCAAACTCCTTTGAGAGCTGCTGAGATACGTCGTCCCAGTCCTCGGCGGCGGACTCGCCGCGTTCATACGCGTCGACGCGGCGATCCAACTCGGCTTCCAGCGCGGGGTCGTCCTCGCTCATCACCGTCGGCGGCTTCAAGCTGCGCAGAAGCTGGTACGCCAACCCGGCACGCTCCGTGTCGGAAAGCGTCAAAGCCGCGTCGAGAAGGTTTGCGGGATCTACACTCATAACATGAACCTCCGGCCGTTACTCAATAATCCAATGCTTTCAGCATCACCGATTACTGTAACACGGATGGACGCTGGGGTCAAGCGATATCGACGCTTCCAACTGCACGGCGCGACCGGCACCCGCGACAAACCCGAATGAGTTGGCCAAGAACGGCCACCGGCGGGCTTGTCCCGCGGGAGCGGTGGTCAGTGAGCTACTACAGCGCAACGCACCACCACGCCACCTGCGGGCTTGTCCCGCGGGAGCGGTGGTCAGTGAGCTACAGGCAGCCGCCGCGAGTAGCCTATGGACCATCGCTCCAGGCTGGGCAAGCCGGCTGGTGGCGGAAGCGAAGGTGCCGCGGCGGCGCGGGAAGGAGTGAGCGAACAGGAGTGAGAAGTGAGCGGGTGGGCGCACGTCGTGTGCAGTGTATGCATAGTCGGCGCGCGCCGTGTGCGTCCGCGCTGAAATTAGCCGCCACGCGCTAGCGTCCGGTTTCGTTATCCCCCATCAGCCGCCACGCGCTAGCGTCCGGTTTCGTTATCCCCCATCAGCCGCCACGCGCTAGCGTCCGGTTCCCTCGCTCTATCGATTAGTGGGGATTAGTGCCTATTAGTGTTCCCTGAATCGTCTGTCGTGCGTTTGGGGACGGGGGAACACGAATACCGCGCGTGGGTGAACCCGGCTGCTTTGGATGCCATCAACCAAGGCAGGACCGCTTAATACGCAGCCGGAACCACCCACCCTACATGACTTGCGAGTTCGGTTCCCACTAATGCAAGAAAAGCGCAGACGGACAAGAATGTCCATCCTACAAAAGCGCAATAACGGCACGCGGCGAGTATAGAAGTTGAACTCTTGGTGGTTGTAGCGGCACGGCGCAAGCCGTCCGGTATTACAGTCGGGAAACCGGGCGGCTCGCGCCGCTCCGCTAACAACGTTTAACATTGTAAAGGTACTCGGATGAAGCTTGGCTTAGGCTTGTACCGCCGCATGCTTACGGCGGAGAGCTTCCAATTCGCCCGGCAGTGCGGATGCAAGCACGTCGTGGCGCACCTGGTCGACTATTTTCAGGGCACGGCCTGGAACGATTCGAGGGTCTTCTGGACCCGTGGGAGGACGTCGGCCTGGTCGCGGTCGAGGTACTGGATCACGCAGGTGGCGGAGAAACCGTCGCCGGCCACGACGTAAACCAGGCAGGTGTGGCCGAGGTCCTCGTCGTCGCGATAGCGGACGGTCATGCCGCGGCCGAGGTTCTCGCCGAATTTCCGGGGCCGATGGGGATTGCCTACTTCAATGCTCTGCGCGCCCATCTCGCGGAACGAATCGGCGACCGATTCCGCCAGGATGGCAAGCGCCTGCTTCTGCGCTTCCTCGTCCAGCGTTCCGCCCAAATCGTGAATGAGCATGTTATAGCCCAACTCATGAACGAGGCGGACCGTATGGTGCCCCCCATCAATATCCTGTTCGATGGCGGCCGGCTGTTCGTAAGCGAACCGAAAGGTGGGCATCCGGTATTGCTGGGTCAGCGCCACGCGAACGGCCACCTCGTATTCAATGTCGGGATCCTGTTCGCTCCGGAGCGTGACCACACGGTTCCCCTCGACCAGGAAGCTCTCGCCGTTGATGAGCAACTCGTACACCACGTTTTGCTCCGCCTCACCCGCAAGCGGCGGCGCCGTTTGGGCATGCGCCCAACTCACCGAAACCGCGGCCAGGCAACAAAACAATAGCCGGGTGGCAACTCGGATCATGAAAACTCCTCTTCGCAGCACGGGCAAGGCGCCCATGGAAGGTAAGGGGACATCGGACCGTCATTTCTTTGCCGATCCCTACTATCTACCATACCAGAAGCTGGGCGAATTTTCCACTGAAAAACCGCCGCGCGTTGCGGGCGGTGGCGGCCGGCTCGCTCTGGCCGGCTCCCCCCTTCCGGCCACCCTCCCGGAATCGTTACAATCAGGGGAAAAGGCACTGCCGTTGCGAAGTGCAGGCCGCTTCATTGTAGTAGGCACACGGCGTGTGCCTACTATAATGCAATTGGTCAAGTCATGATGTTTCCTCCGATACCGGGCGGCTCGCGCCGCTCCGCTAACATTATGGCGGCTCGCGCCGCTCCGCTAACATTATGATGAACGATCCTCCCGTGCTGGACGTGCTTGTCGTGGCGCCGCACCCTGACGACGCGGAATTGGGGATGGGCGGGGCCATTGTGCGGTTCCGTTCGGAAGGGCTGCGCGTGGGCGTGCTCGACCTGACCACCGGCGAACCGACCCCGTTCGGCTCGCCCGAAATCCGCGAGAAAGAAACCGCCGCCGCCACGGCCATCCTGGGGCTCGACTGGCGCGGCAACCTGGGGCTCGCCAATCGGAGTCTGGAGCCGACCTTGACGGCGCGGGCGCAACTGGCGGGCGTGCTGCGAAAGGCCCGGCCGCGATGGGTCTTCACGACCTACTGGACCGATGCCCACCCGGACCACAGCGCCGCCACCGAACTGGTCGAGGCCGCCCGCTTCTGGGCCAAGTTGACCAAGACCAACCTTCCGGGCGAGCCGCATTATCCGGAGCGGATTCTCTACTACTATGCCTTCCACCTGCGCCAGGTGCCGCAACCGGCGTTCGTGCTCGACATCAGCGCCCAGTGGGAGCAGAAGGAAGCGGCCATTCGCTGCTACCAGAGCCAGTTCTTCGCCGGCCGGCCGGCGGAACCGCCCTCCCTGGCCGATCGGTTGCGGCACATGGCGTCGACTTGGGGATTCCTCATCGGCACCCAGTACGGCGAACCGTTCGCCAGCCGCGAACCGATCGGACTTACGACCCTCAGCGGGCTGTGCTGACCGTGGACGTGGTGCTCCATCAACCTGAGATTCACTACAACGCGGGCAGCGTAGGCCGCACGTGCGTAGCCCTGGGCGCGAAGCTTTGGCTGGTTCGTCCGCTTGGATTCCGCCTGGACGACAAGCATCTGCGCCGCGCCGGGATGGACTACTGGCAGCATCTCGACTGGGAAGTGGTCGACGACTGGAACGCGCTGGCCCTGCGGCTGGACGAAGGGCGCATGTGGTTCTTCTCGAAGAAAGCCCGGCGGCCCTATACCGAGGTCCGTTTCGAGCCGGAGCCGATCCTGGTGTTCGGGTCGGAGT
>SKZG01000369.1 GCA_007127495.1 Planctomycetales bacterium | reverse complement strand
TTCTAGGTGCAGGCCACGCTAATGTAGTAGGCACACGCCGTGTGCCGTCCTTGAAACCAAGGCTGTCTGCACCTAGAAACGGAAGAGCCGTACAACAACGAGCCGCAAGCCCCGCTCGATTGACCGTGGCGCGGCTTTACTTTTATCATGAACATAGGTAGGATAAGGTATCGGTTTGCCCAATGGTTCCGATCGGTCGGGGGGGTTTTGATGCGAGTTTCCGCGAGAACTGAATACGCCTGCATTGCTATGCTCGATTTGGCCGGCCATTATGGAACGCCTGAGCCGGTGCGCATCCGGCATATCGCCGAGCGCCATGGTGTCCCGTCGCGGTTTTTGGTTCAGATTCTGCTCCAACTCAAAGGGGCGGGTTTGGTCGATAGCGTGCGCGGAGCCGCCGGCGGATACCGCCTCGTCCGGCCGCCGGACGAGGTGTCGTTAGGGCAAGTTATGGAAGCCGTCGACGCCGGCTCCGGTGTGGAGGAAGTCCAAACCGCCGCAAAGTCGGATTCACCCATGGTCGGGGTGCTGCTGGAGGCTTGGCGCAGCGTGGCCAAGGCCCAGCGCGATATGCTGGAAAGCGTCAAGCTTTCCGATCTCGTCGAGCGCGGCCGTGGCCTGCAGGACCCGATGTACCATATTTGACCCGCCCTGTTGACCCGCCCCCGTCCCTTGCAGGCGACCGCAACGCCGTTTATACTGGCCGGCTTGTCTGCTTTTCAGCCTGACTTGCCGCATACGATCGAGGAGTTTACATGGCCCACCTGATTCCACCGCACGGGGGGCTCGACGAGCCCGTCTGCCGCACCGTTCCCCCTAACCGCATGGAGTCGTTTCTCGCAGAATGTGGGAAACTTACCACGGTTCCGGTTTCCGACGCCGATTTATCGACCGTGTACCGGCTCGGTGACGGCGGCTTGAGCCCCCTGACCGGGCCCATGGATTCGGCCACCTACGACCGCGTGCTCGACGAAGAGGTGATCGAACGTGACGGAACGCTCTATGCCTGGACCATTCCCATCGCGTTGCCGGTGACGCAGGAGCTAGCCGGGAAGGTTGGCGCGGGCGATCGGGTGGCGCTGACCAACTCGGCGGGGAAGATCGTTGCGCGGCTCGACATTTCCGACGTTTTTCCCTGGGATAAGCAAAAATACCTTTCCAGTGTGTACTTGACCGATCGGACCGACCATCCCGGCGGCGACATGGTCCTTACGGCCGACGCCGACAAGACGCATTTGCTCGGCGGCGACATCGAGGTGCTGCCCCAGCCGAAGAACCCGAAATTCGGCCAATACGTGCTTTCGCCGGTCGAAGTGCGATCGTTGCTTCAAGACAAGGGCTGGGAGCGGGTCGTAGCCTTTCAAACCCGAAACCCACTGCACCGCGCTCACGAGTACGCCCTCGTATACGGCCTCGAAACGCTGCTGCGGCAAGGGTTCAACGCCGGCGCTTGCCTGAACCCGCTCATCGGCGAGACCAAGGGCGACGACGTTCACGCCGACGTCCGGATGCACACCTACGAGGCTTTGATCGACCGGCGCTCCCTTGGCAAAGGCGATAGCGACGTGGAACTGTGGTCGCAACTCGGGCAGTCGGTTCCCGATCGCGTGATTCTGCTCGGGCTCGACATCAAGATGTTTTATGGCGGGCCGAAGGAGGCGGTCATGCATGGCATCTACCGCCAGAACTTCGGTTTTACCGACATCATTATCGGCCGCAAGCATGCCGACGCTCCCTACCATGACGGCTCGCCCATTTGGGGCGACTTCGACGCGCAACACATCTTCGACCGCCTCAAAGGCGAGCTTCGAATTCAGCCGCTGTGCGTCGGATTCGCCGCCTACTACGAATCGATGGGCAGGGTCGACCTGATGGAGAACCACCCCGACGAGAAGCCGGTCTTCATCTCCGGCAAGGAGGTTCGCCGCACCCTGCTGGAAGGTAAGCCGGTCGACCCGCGGATCATGCGCGAGAGCACGTCCTCCATCCTGGCCGAGGCCATGGCGGCAGGCTAGCCCAAAAAAACAAGCGACCCATGGGGTTAGCCATGGGCCGCTTGGTGATCTCCGTTGTGGTTGCTCCGCCCCGGATCGGGTTGGGGCCAGGCAGATCAATGCATCGTCAACTTAGCAAGCGGGCGCACAAGCCGCGACGGGCTCGCAAGCAGCCGGAGCGCAGGTGACCGGAGCGCACGTCTTCGGAGCGCAACGACGCGCCTTGCGGCATGCACGACGGGCGGCCAATTTGTCCAGCAGTCGCGGACGCGGGCAGCAGGTCTTCGGAGCGCAGGTAGCCGGGGCGCAGGTGGCAACAGCTACGGGCTCGCAGGCGGCTACGGGCTCACAAGCAGCGACGGGCTCACAGGCGGCGACGGGCTCGCAAGCAGCCGGAGCGCAGGTGGCCGGGGCGCAGGTGGCCGGGGCGCACGTCTTCGGAGCGCAACGACGCGCCTTGCGGCATGCACGACGCGCGGCCAACTTGTCCAGCAGTCGCGGACGCGGGCAGCAGGTCTTCGGAGCGCAGGTGGCCGGAGCGCAGGTGGCCGGCGCGCAAGCGGCGACGGGCTCACAGGCAGCGACGGGCTCACAGGCAGCGACGGGCTCACAGGCAGCGACGGGCTCGCAAGCAGCCGGAGCGCAGGTGACCGGAGCGCACGTCTTCGGAGCGCAACGACGGGCCTTGCGACATGCACGACGCGCGGCCAGCTTGTCCAGCAGGCGTGGACGCGGGCAACACGTGGCCGGAGCGCAGGTAGCTGGCGCACAGGTCGCCGGCTCGCACGCAGCGACGGGCTCACACGCCGCTGGAGCACAGGTGGATGGGCCGAAGAGGCCGGCCTGAGCGTGCGACACGCCCAAGGCGACCAAGCCCGTGGCCAAAATGGCCAACACAAAACGACGGTTCATGGGAGGTACTCCTGTAAGGAAAGGACCTAGAGGGAAACGGACGCAAGTTAGCGCGTATAGGCGTTTTGGAAAAACCTAAACGATCTAGGTGTTGCTATCGTCGGACAACCCGTCTTTACTTTACTAGACAACCCATTTCATCCATCGCGCGTATATTTCGGGGTCCGCTTGTTCCGGAAAGTCCGGTATTGACGGATGTAACGGCCGCCGAACCGAATTGCCCCCGTGCTACTCGGGCTGTTTGACCCGGAGCCCGTAAAGCTGCAGTCCGTCCCAATGGCCGTGATCGTCAAACGAGCCCAGGCCGACCTGCCCTCAACTCAGTCGATGATCTTGTTCAGCGGGTATTCGACGATGCCGAACGCACCGGCCGATTTCAGCCGCGGCAAGATGTTTCGGACCAGCGATTCGTCGACAATGGTGTTCACGTCCACCCACTGTTCGTCGGAAAGCG
>SKZG01000547.1 GCA_007127495.1 Planctomycetales bacterium | reverse complement strand
TCGGCCACTTCTTCGTGAACCCACAACACCGATGCCTCGCTGGCGGCCGGGGCTCTTGCGCCTTGTCGTCCTGCCGATCATCCTCTGGATGGTGGCGGCGTATATCCTGCTGCCCATCGCATCAGTAGCCGTTTGGGAGACGTAGCCATGACGCCAAAGAAACTTGGGCCCAGGGTGCCAACCCCGACTTGAGCGGCTGAAGGGGTTTCCAGGTATCGCCCATTCGCAGGCTCAACTCGGCGTTGGCCTTGGCGGCGTCATCGGTGATCGTAATTCGGTCAATCTTGCCGGCCGTCCAGTAGAAACGGGCCCCTGGGGGTCGTCCACCGGGGAACTGGCGTAGTACTTCGCGTCATACCAGTACGAGCACCACTCCCACACGTTCCCGTGCATGTCGTACAAACCGAATCCGTTCGCGCTGTAACTGCCCACCATCGTCGTGCGACGCAAGTACGGCCCCTTCTCCCTCGTGCCGTATGGATAGTTCCCGTTGTGGTTCGCCTGGCGGCCGTTCAGCACACTGCCAAAGTGCAACATATCAGCCTGGGGCCGGTTGACGGCCTGCACGACGCCGATTACACTACTTCGATTCGGCTATGGTTTTTCAGACCCCCACACTGTGGTGGTACGTTTTTTTCACGTCAACAGGCATTTCCAAGAAGCATGACTCGACCGTCCCCTCAAATTGAACAATTGGCAATCAACACGATCCGCACCCTTTCCATGGACGCCGTGGAAGCGGCCCAGAGCGGGCATCCCGGAACCCCCATGGCGCTAGCACCGGTGGCTTATCTGCTTTACCACGAGGTGATGCGTTACGACCCTGAGCGGTCCGATTGGCCCAATCGGGACCGATTCATCCTTTCCTGTGGTCATGCTTCGATGTTGCTGTATTCGGCGCTGCACTTGGCCGGAATCAGGCAGCTTGGCCCCGACGGCAAACCGACCGGCGAGTTGGCCGTTCCCTTGGAGCACTTGCGCAATTTCCGGCAGCTTGACAGCCGGTGCCCCGGCCACCCCGAGCACGGTGGAACCTCGGGCGTGGAGACGACCACCGGCCCCTTGGGGCAGGGCATCGGAAACAGTGTGGGCATGGCGATTGCCTCTCGGTGGCTGGCGGCGAATTACAATCGGCCCGGGTTCGATTTGTTCGACTTCAACGTGTACGCCCTGTGCAGCGACGGCGACCTCATGGAGGGTCTCGGCGGCGAGGCGGCGTCGCTGGCCGGACACCTGAAACTGGCCAACCTGTGCTGGATTTACGACGACAACAAGATCACCATCGAAGGCTCGACCGACCTGGCCTTCAGCGAGGATGTGCCGACGCGGTTTCGGGGCTACGGTTGGAATGTCGTCACAGTCGACGACGGCAACGACTTGGCCGCGCTACGGGCGGCGCTCGATACATTCCATCAAACCAACGACCGGCCGACGCTGATCGTGGTGCGCACGATCATTGCTTACGGCGCGCCTCAAGCCGCCGGCACCTCCGGCGCGCACGGCGCACCGTTGGGCGATGAAGAAATCCGCCTGACGAAAAAGGCCTATGGATGGCCCGAAAACGAAAAGTTCCTCGTCCCCGATGAAGTGCTCAACCACTTCAAGGAGCAGCCAGGCACCCGCGGACCAAAGCTCCGCGAGCAGTGGCAGGCGGCGTTCGACGCCTACCGGGCGAAATATCCCGAGCCCGCCCAGCACCTGGAACATGTTTTCAACGGCTCCTTGCCGGAGGGATGGGACGCGGCCATCGAACCCTTTCCCACCGATCCGAAGGGTGCGGCCAGCCGCGGCACGTCCGGCAAGGTGCTGAATCAAGTGGCCCGGAATATCCCCTGGATGCTTGGCGGGGCGGCCGATCTGGCGCCCTCGACGAAATCCAACCTGACCTTCGAAACGGGAAGCTTTTCAGCAGAAAACTACGCGGGACGCAATTTGCATTTCGGGGTGCGCGAGCACGCGATGGGCGCCGCCGTCAACGGCATGGCGCTTTGCGGCTTGCGGGCTTACGGGTCGACCTTTTTTGTGTTTTCCGACTATATGCGGCCGTCGATCCGGCTGGCATCCATCATGGAACTGCCGGTCTTGTATATCTTTACCCACGATTCGATCGGCGTGGGCGAGGACGGGCCGACCCACCAGCCGGTCGAGCACCTGGCCGCCCTGCGCTGCATTCCGAGGCTCATGGTCTTCCGACCCGGCGATGCGAACGAGGTGGCCGAATGCTACCGCGCGGCCGTGGCGCTGAATAACCGGCCGGCGGCTCTGGCGCTGACGCGGCAGAACATCCCCACGCTCGATCGGGAAAAGTACGCTCCGGCCGAGGGCGCCCGCCGTGGCGGTTACGTCCTGGCCGACGCCCCCGAAGGAAACCCGGAGGTGATCCTCATCGGCACCGGAAGTGAACTGAGCCTGTGTGTCGAGGCGCACGAACGGCTCACTTCGGAAGGGGTTCAGGTGCGGGTGGTCAGCATGCCGTGCATCGAGCTTTTCCGCGAACAGCCGCGCGAATACCGCGATTCCGTGCTGCCGCCGGAGGTGACGCGCCGCGTTGGCGTCGAGGCCGGCGTGCGGCAGGGTTGGGACGAGGTCCTTGGCCAGCGCGGGGCGTTTGTCGGCATCGACACGTTCGGTGTCTCCGGGCCCTGGAAGCAAGTATTTGACCACTTCGGTATCGGCGTGGAACAGATCGTGGCCGCAGCCAAGGCATAAGGCCGCCGTACCCGCTTACAAAGCATTTCGTAGCGGAGCGGCGCGAGCCGCCCGGTTCTCCGACGGTCATACCGGACGGCTTGCGCCGTGCCGCTACAAAGAACGGACGGCTTGCGCCGTGCCGCTACAAAGAACGGACGGCTTGCGCCACGCCGCTACAAAGTAAGCGGCATTGGGCGTTACCGCACCGACAGGTCGCAGCTTACGCCTCCGGCGGCGGGCAGGTAGGTGTGGTGGACGTAATCGGCCACCATGCGGTGGGCGCTGAATCGCCACGCCAGCGAGCTGATGGAGTTCATCATCCGCTTGATCCAATGCCGCGGCAGGCCGTCGATGTCGCGGTCGTAAAACAGCGAAACCACTTCGTCGGATAGTGCCTTCCGCAGCGCCTCGGCGTCGCGACGGTCGGTGACCTCGACATCGACGTGATGGGTTCCCTTGCCGATGGCGAACCCGTTCGTGCCGTCGTATGCCTCGGCCCACCACCCATCGAGGATGGAAAGGTTCAACACCCCGTTGAGCACGGCCTTCTGGCCGCTCGTGCCCGAGGCCTCCTGCGGCCGCCGCGGTGTGTTCAGCCACACGTCGACGCCTTGAATCAGGTCGCGGCACACGTTGATATCGTACTCCTCGATGAAGGCGATTCGGTGTTCGAACCGGGG
>SKZG01000443.1 GCA_007127495.1 Planctomycetales bacterium | reverse complement strand
GAGCGGGTGTGGAATGCCAACGATCCAGCCGGGCGGGTCGGCCAGGGCATGGCCGCGAGCCGCCACGCTGCTTGCGCCCGCATGCAGCAGGAAGTCGCCAATACCGGCTTCCGTCAATGCCTCGGCACACCGGTCTAGCGCGTAGCCCTTCCCGATACCGCCGAGGTTCAGCCGCACGCCTTCTTTGAGGCAACGCACCGTTCGGTGGTACGGGTCGAGTTCGACCAGGTTCCCGCCCACGTGGGCGAGGGCCTCGTCCAATTCGGCTTTTTCCGGCACGCGTGCCGCGCGGCCGGCAAACCCCCACACCTCCCATAGCGGCGCGGCGGTGATGTCGAATGTGTGCCCCGTCGCAACGTACAAGCGAGCGGCGAGTTGCAACAGTTCGAACAAGTTGGGCTCCACCTCGACCGGGCGGGCGGATGCGGTGCGGTTGACGTTGGAAATCGCGCTGCCGGGCCGGAATACCGACAACTGCTCTTCAAGCCCTTCGAGCAGGTCGAGCGCGCGCAGGGCCGCCTCGGCGCCCGCCGGATATTGGCCTGCGTTGAGCAGAACCTCGAACTCGCAGGCCATCGCCCGCCGTCCAACGCGGATGACGTAGCCGGCCCCGGCCAGTCCCGGGCGCGGCGCATCGGCGGCAAGGGGGCCGGTTGCGGCGGCGTCGGCTAGCGCGTCGGCCGCCGACCTGCCCTTCAAGAAGTCGCGGCGGGTGCTCCTGCGTGACATGACCGGCTAACGCTCCGTGAAATCGGGTACGTACACCTTCCATCGCTCGGCATCGCTGCCGGCGCCGATACCCGATACGACCACAAGTGTATCTTCGCGTGCAAGCTCATAGGCCCACCCGGTAAGCGGATTGATCGACTGCGCGGCAGGTTCGCCGGTTGCGGCCGAGAGGGCCAGAGCCCAGGCCTCGATGAGCGCCCGGTCGAGCCCTTGGATGGCGTGTGCGGCGGCCAAATCTTTCAAGAGCAAGCGGGCGGCCACAAGCGGAGAGTCGGGCGTCTCCCGCCGCTGTTGCAGGTCGTGGTCGATCGCTTCGAGCGCCGGCAGGCGGGCGTGGTACGGTTTCTGAGACACCGCGATGACCTCGCGCATGGTTTCGAGGTAGTAGAGCTGATCGGGGTCGGCGCCGCGCCGCGCCGCCTCGGCCACCATCCGCAGGTTGCCTTCCTGCTCAAACTCCTCGATTTCCTCTTCGGTCAGCAGGGCCAGCAGCGCGCCGTCGCGAACCAACTCGTAGGCGTGCAGCCCAATGGCGCGCTCGCCGAGCCAGGCATCGGCGTCGTCGGGCCACGCCTGCAACTGGGCGTCGACAATCTGGCGCAGGGCGTGCAGGTGCTCCCGCGTGACGCTGCCGTCGGTGGCGACGGTTTGCATTGCCGCCAGAGCTTCGGCCCGGAGCTGCGCGGCGTGAATGCGGGCATCGAGATGCTGCTCGGCCGCCAGGCACCGGGCCAGAGCGAACATGTGGTCGAGGACGCCGATCGCGCCGTCCAGATCGTCCTCCGCCAGCAATTCCGCCGCATGGAACGCCTCCAGCCGGCCACATACGCGCGCCGCGTCGATCACCGATGTATCGGCGGCGAACCCCGCCAGAAAGCAGATGCCCAAGCGGCGATCGGCGCGTTTCAGGGCTTCTCGGGCCTGGAGCCGCTCTTGATCGTACTTGCGGCGAAATGCGATGGCGTGCTGGAGGCGTATGGGGTCGAAGCGGAACTCGCCCGGCGGCAGGAGTTCGGCGGAGCGCGCAACCAGCCACCCCAGGCGTTCCTTCGGAAACAGCGTCGCGAGGGCGGCGCCCACGCTCGGCTCGCCGGCCGCTGCGGCGGCGGAAAGCTGCGCCGGCGTGCCGCCCTCTTCGACGATGCGCGCCAGTTCATCGGCAAGCCTCGGATCGCGCGTGGCCGAAAGGTAGGGCAGCGAGCCGAAGCGCTCCAAGTCGTCCAGACCCACACGCCCCGCTGGATCCCCTGGATCGCCCGTGCAGCCCGGAAGCAGCAGGCATGTGCAGGCAATCAATGCTCGAAGTCGTTTCATGGCCAGGCTCGTTCGGGCCGCTGCCCTGTCTGGGGGTCTGTCCGAAGCAACCACAGCGTCGCTGCCGCCCTCACTGCACGTTCTTGAGCCACTCCCAGAGCACCCACCCTACCTTGGCCAGGCTTTCCGGCGAGCACTTGTCGGGCGTATCGGCCTCGGTGTGCCAGGGCGGGTAGTCAAAGTCGATGATGCATGCGGTGGGAATGCCCGCGATGAGGTTCAGCGGGATGTGGTCGTCGCGTATGGCGTGCTTCGGCCGATGGACAAACTCGCGCACGCCCAATCTTCGGGCCGTTGCCCAAATCTGTTCGACCAACTGGCGCGTTTGCGGCCAGCTTATACTGTGGCGCTCCTTGTAGATTTGCAGGTCGGCATCGCCGATCATATCGACCAACACCCCCCACCGGTATCGGTAAGGCGGCGGCTGGTTGACGTACTGCCTCGCAAAATACTCCGATCCGACGAAAAACCGGTGGTTCATATCGAATATGAACTCCTCGGCGTCGAACAACACGAAGTCGATCCCGTAGCGGGTGTCGAGGTCGGGAATCATGTGCGCCATTTCCATCAGCAGCGCGGTGCCACTGGCTCCGTCGTTGGCGCCCACAAACCGGCCCTTCGGGTTGATCGGGTCGAGCAACGGGTACGGCAGCGTATCGTAATGCGCGCAAAGCAGAATGCGATCCTTTCGGTCCGGGTGCCAGTGGACAATCAGGTTGCCGATGGGCACGGGCGATCCGTCCACCGGATGCCGGTATTGGAATCGCTGGAATCGGACCTCGCCGCCCAATTTCTGAAAATGCTCTTCGAGCAGGGCCTGCTGCCGTACCATGCCCTCGGAGCCGCTGGGGCGCGGGCCGATGTCGCACAGTTGCTTCAGGTAGTCATACGCCCGAGCACCGTTGAACGGGATGTCGTCGAGCGTCAGGTCGGAAACCGTGTGCGTCGGGCGGCCGCCTCGCCCTGATTGCCATTGTGCCCATATCGTCACGCCGCCAACCAAAAACACCGCCAGCCCGGCGGCGGCGATCAGAAACACGGTCTGTGCCGGCGGGGCGTGGGCAGGGCGTGCTTGCTTGGGTTTAGGGTGCATGGCAATTGAACCTTCTGACTTGGCGTACGATGCGTTCCGAAAGGAGCCAAGACCTTGTTTCTCGACGTTCGTTCCAGGCCCGGAATGAACGCCATTGGGCCTTATGCGGCCCCATCTCCCATGAGGGCCTACCTACTTTCTAACCGGCATGGCTGAACAAAGCAACAACCCGGACGACATTTAGCCGCCACACGCCGCTGTGCCGCACCCTGGCGTTGATCGTAACCTTGCCAACTGCTGTCACAGCCTGCAT
>SKZG01000237.1 GCA_007127495.1 Planctomycetales bacterium | reverse complement strand
TGCGATACGGTCGCGGAATGTGGCGGGCAAGTCCTCGGCAAGCCGCGCAACCGCGACCATGCCCGCGAGATGCTCCTCGCGCTGAGCGGCCGCCCGCATCGCGTCCTCAGCGGCCTTTGTCTTTGGCCGGTGCCGGAACAATCGCCCACGGTGCGCGTCGCCCAAACCGTGCTCCGAATGGATCCTCTCAGCCCGCGACAGTTGAACGAATACCTCGACGGCGGCCAATGGGAAGGAAAGGCAGGCGCGTTCGGTTACCAGGACCGTCTCGGCTGGGTCCACGTGGTCGAGGGCAGCGAAACGAACGTCGTGGGCTTGCCCACGGAACTGCTCGCGCAGATGCTGCACGAAATCGGCAACGGCAACACGTTAACCTGTACTTGACTAAATCAGTGAGGAATGCATGTCCTACCAAAACGCTCTCAAAACGGTTTTCTTCTCGGCTTGGCTGGTGACCACGGCGGTACGGACGGCAACGCCGTGCGCCGCCGCAGCAGAGAATTCGCCCATTCGTGCCTCGTCGATCCATTCCGGCAACTACGCACCCGAGCATGCATTCGACGGCAACATGCGGTCGCGCTGGGCCAGCACCCGATTGGAGGACCGGCCCGAATGGATTCAAGTCGACTTCGGCCGCCCGGTGTCGGTCGAGCGGCTGGTGATCCACTGGGAGCGGGCGTACGCGGCCGAGTACGACATCGAGGTTTCGGACGACGGCCGCCAGTGGCAACCGGTGTACCGGCAGCGCGAAGGGAAGGGCGGCCGCGAGGCAACCGGCCCGCTGGACGCCCGGGGCCGGTATTTGCGAGTCCACTGCCTGAAGCCCGGTCCGTTCGGGCTCGTTTCCATCTGGGAAATCGAGTTTCAGGGCGAGGCCGCGCAGGTACTGGCCGAGGTGCGGCGGCGCGCGCGAGAGGCTGAGGCCGAAGCGGTGCGCCCCGTGCTCGACGCGCTGCGCAATCAGGACGTCGAGGAAATCATCTTCGCTCTGCGACAGTCGGGCAAGGACAGCCACTGGTACGCGAATTTCGGATACTTCGCCGACGACGAAAATCGGCTCACCTATGGACCCGGCGGAAAGCTGTGCCGCATGCGGCTCGACACGGGCGAAGTGACCGTCCTGCTTGACGATCCCCAGGGCGCGGTCCGGGATCCGGTGGTTCATTATGACGCCGCGAAGATCCTGTTTTCGTATCGCAAGGGCGACAGCCCTTACTTCCACCTGTACGAAATCGACGTCGATGGGACCAACCTCCGCCAGTTGACAGACGGCCCCTACGACGACATCGAGCCCTGCTACCTGCCCGACGGCCGCATCGTGTTCGTTTCCAGCCGATGCCATCGCTGGGTGCAGTGCTGGCTCACGCAGGTGGGCGTGCTGTACCGGTGCGAGGCCGACGGCAGCGGCATCCACCCCATTTCGGCCAACGTCGAGCACGACAACACGCCCTGGACATTGCCCGACGGGCGCATCCTGTACCAGCGATGGGAGTACATCGACCGTTCGCAGGTCGATTACCATCACCTGTGGACCGCCAACCCGGACGGCACGGGGCAGATGGTCTTCTACGGCAACATGCATCCGGGCATTGTCATGCTCGGCGCAAAGCCGATCCCCAACAGCCGCAAGATCGTGGCCACTTTCTCGCCGGGCCATGGGCGGCGCGACCACGACGGCGTGGTGACCGTGGTCGATCCGCGCCGGGGCCCCGACTACCGCGGCTCTGCCCGGGCCATCACCCGCGAGGGCAACTACCGCGATCCGTGGGCGTTCTCCGAGGAGGCGTTCATGGCCGCGCAGGGCCCGCGCATCGTGCTGCTCGACGGCGAGGGCCAGGCGACGGAGATCTTCCGCGTGCGCCCTGAAGAAGCCGCGGCCGGCATGCAGTGCTTCGAGCCGCGGCCCCTGATCGCCCGCCCTCGCGAGGCCGTCATTCCCGACCGGTCCAATCCGCGGCTCGAAACCGGCGCCGCGCTGCTGATGGACGTGTACGAGGGACGCAACATGGAGGGCGTCGAGCGGGGCGAAATCAAGAGCCTGATGGTCGTCGAGTCGCTGCCGAAGCCGATCAACTTTACCGGCGGCATGGACCCGCTCACCTACGGCGGCTCGTTCACGCTGGAGCGGGTGCTGGGCACCGTGCCGGTCGAGCCCGACGGCTCGGCCTATATGGAGCTGCCCGCCCTGCGCTCGCTGTTCTTCGTCGCGCTGGACGAGAACGACATGGCGGTCAAGCGGATGCACAGTTTCATGACCGTGCAGCCGGGCGAGACAATCGGCTGCGTCGGCTGCCATGAGCATCGCACGCAAACCATCCTGCCGGCCGACCTCGCTTCGGCCATGACCCGCCCCCCCAGCCGCATCGAACCGATCGCCGGCTACCCCGACGTCTTCGACTTCCCCCGCGACGTGCAGCCGATCCTCGACCGGCTATGTGCCGACTGCCACGGCCCCGAGCCCACCGACCGCGGCGGGCCCTACGAGGGCGGCATCCTGCTGACCGGCGACCGCGGCCCGATGTTCTCGCACGCCTACTTCAGCATGACCGTCCACCAGCTCTTCTCCGACAACCGCAACCGGGCCGTGGGCAACCTGCCGCCGCGGTCGGTCGGCTCCTCGGCCAGCCGCATTCTCCAGATGCTCGACGGCTCGCACCACGACGTGAAGGCCACCGAGGAGGAGAAGACGATGCTGCGGCTGTGGATCGAAGTCGGGGCGCCCTACCCCGGCACCTACGGCGCGTTGGGCAGCGGGTCCATCGGCGGTTACCTGGAGAACCGGAAGGTCAACACCGACTACAACTGGCCCACCACGCAGGCCGGCGCCGAGGTAATCGACCGCCGCTGCGCCTCCTGCCATCAGGGTTCGATGGTCCTGCCCAAAGCACTTTCCGACGAGCGGGGCATCTCGTTCTGGCGGTTCGACATCAACGACCCGCGGCTGAGGCTGAGCCGGCACATTGTATTCAACCTCAGCCGGCCGGAGCAGTCGCTGTTGCTGCTGGCTCCGCTGGCCGAGGAGGCGGGCGGGCTGGGCATCTGCCGCAAGGACGAAGACCGACCTGCGAACGTCTTTGCCGATACCGGCGACGCCGACTACCAAACGCTCCTGCGCATGGTGGCGGCGGGCAAGGAGAACCTCGAGACCATCAAGCGGTTCGACATGCCCGGCTTCCAACCCCCGCCGCAGTACCTGCGCGAAATGCGCCGCTACGGCGTCCTGCCGGCCGACCACCCCGACGACGCCCCCGTCGACCCCTACGAACTCGACCAGCGCTACTGGCGCTCGCTGTGGCACCAGCCGCGGAGCGCGTGGTGAGGGCAGCCGCCGATAACAGCCGCCTGCCGCTGCCAGCTTGCCCGGTCGGTTGCTAGCACGATATAATGATG
>SKZG01000246.1 GCA_007127495.1 Planctomycetales bacterium | reverse complement strand
TGCGCGTGCAGGCCCGGCTCATCGCGCACGGCCAACTGCCGGCTCACGTGGTGATACTCGGCGAGCAGTTCGCCCTGCTCGGCCAGCCCCGCAGTCACGACGTCGTAGATACTGCCGGCCATGCCGGCCGGCACTTGCTGGTCGACCAGCGCGGTGGTCACTCCCTGGCCGCGGATGATTGTGCCTTGGTCGGGCACGAGCTGCCCGTCGATCAGCCGGAGCAAGGTGGTTTTCCCCTCGCCGTTGCGCCCGAGCAGGCACGCCCGCTCACCCCGCTCAATGGTCAACGCCGCGCCGTCCAGCAGCCGTGGTCCGTTGAACTGAAGATCGACCTCTCGAAGATGGATCAGGGGCATGGGGGCACAAGAAGGTGGGGCGCGCCGCCGTCCTTCGCAAGGGGCGCAGAGTCGTCGTCTTACGGTGCCGTAGGGTCAACGGCTGTTCGCGGCGCCTCGGGTGAATCCCTTCAGCAGCGCCTCGCCAAACGCTCGGGTCACCCCGGGGCGCTCGGCGCGCTCGCCGGCCGATTCGTCCCAATCGGGCTGAGCGTTTTCGGCCTCGTCGATCATCGGTTCGAACCGCTCGGCCGGATCGCCCAGCTCGGGCCCCAAGGCCGGCTCGTACGGCGCAGGCGGCTCATCAGCGGGCATGTCGTTGAAAGCCGGCGGCGGCGAAGTCGGCTGGTCGGGCAGGTCGATTGCGGGCAGGTCCGGCGCCGGCACCGGCGCCGGCGGCTCAGGCTCCGGCGAGCCGCAACCCGCCAACAGCACAACCGCACCCAGCAGCATGGACAACCAAGCAGCATTTCTCATTGTTCTCTCCCTTATGATGGAACGTGTCAAACGCCGTAGTCAGGCCGGCGCATGAGGCAGGACCATCCTCGATAGCCCTCCGGCCGGTTGACGCTTTGAAAGCGGAACTCGCGCATGTGGACGAAATCGAACAAACGGCCCAGCTCGTCGCGAATATCGTCCTTGGCGACCTGGGGCGGTCCCCCTTTGGCCCGCTCACCCGCGGCACCCACCAACGCCAAGTACAACGACCCCGGCTGGGTCACCCGCCATAGCATGTCCAGGAGCTTGTCCAAATCGTATTCCCGCACGCTGTGGTAGAAGCCGGCATCGTACACCAGATCAAAGGGCCCCTCATCGCGAGCGAACTCGAATACGTCGTCCAGCACAAACCGGACGGGCGCCCCCGCTTGCTCTGCGCGCAGGTGGGCGCGCTCCAGCGCCAGCGGCGAACAGTCGACCGCCGTGACCTCGAATCGATGCTGGGCCAAACAGACGGCATCCGCGCCACTCCCACATCCCAACTCGAGCGTGGTGCAGGGCTCGATCAACCGCTCTTGGCCGATGATCCGCACCAACTCCTCGGCAGGACCACTTTTCTCCCAGGATGGAGAACCCAGCCGATACAAGGCATCCCAATCGGGGGCTTCGCTCTGGCGACTCTTCGGAACAACCGACATAAGATATCCTCCCGCATACGTGTTACCAGTCATTATCGCGCAGGCAGGGCCGTTTGGCAAGGGGGACGATCCCGAAGGGGCGTACCTCTATACTAAGTGCAGCAATTAGACCACATGGGGGGTCACCAACGCCCCCTACGGCCCTGAGGTCTCACGGCTTCGGCTACTGCGATCCATTCGCAAGGTTAAACGATCGATCGACGCCCGCAGACATTGCCTTGAATTTACCCAAACTCCACAAACCCTCACCCCCAGCCCCTCTCCCAAAGGGAGAGGGGAGTTTTTTGGATAGCCCTCAGACGCTGAAACGGATGAACAGCACGTCGTCATCTTGCACGACGTAATCCTTGGGCTCTTGGCGCACCAGCCCGGCCGCCTTCAATTCCCGCTCGCTGCCGTACCGGACCAGGTCGGTTACGGTGAAGACCTCAGCCCGGATGAACCCGCGGGCGAGGTCCGTATGCACGCCTTCGGCGGCTTCGACGGCCGTTGCGCCCCGGGGCAAGAGCCAAGTGCGCACCTCGCGCTCGCCGGCGGTGAAGAACAGCATTTGGCCGCTGGTATTCAGCACAATGCGTAAAACATGATCGCGGTCAACGCCTTTGAGGCCCATCTCCTCCTCGAACTCGGCGCGATCCTCCGGCGTCATTCGGGAAAGCTCAAGCTCCAGTCCGATGGGGATGGCCAGGACGGGCACCTCGTCGGTCGCGGCGGCGGTAAAGCGTTCGGGGTGCTCCTCGTCGTCGGCCGTGTTGACAACCACCATGCGGGGCTTCTCGCTAAGCAGGCGGAACGCTCGGGTTACCCTCCGCTGCTCCTCGGTCAGATGACTTTCACGTAGCGGATTGCCCGATTCCAGGGCGTCGAGAACCAGGGCGAGGGTCGCCCGTTCATGTTCGAGCTTTTCGCGTTCCTGGCGGGGGATGGGCTTTTTCACGGCCTCCTCGATCCGGCCGATACGGCCGGTGACGATCTCCATGTCGGCCAGCATCAAGTCCTCGTCAAACGAGCGGAGGTCGGCCAGCGGGTCGGAACGGTCGAAGGCCGCGGCGACGAGCACCAGGCAACCGGCCTCGCGAATGGCGGCCATGCGCTGGGCGTTCCCTTCGTGCGTGCGACTGAGGCCCGGCGTATCGACAATCTCCAGCGCCGCAAGCGTTAGCTTTTTCGGTTGGTAAACCGCCGCGAGATGTTCCACCCGCGGCTCCGGAATCGTTGCCATCGCACTCTGCCCGGTATGCGCGTGGGCGGGGTCGGGCGGCACACCTGTGAGCCACTCAAAGAAGGTGCTCTTTCCCGAGCCCTGGTATCCGACGAGACCGATTTTCATAGAACCCTCGTTCGCCGCGAAATGGGGGCCACCCCTTTCGGCTGGCAAGGTGGTGCGTGTTTTGGGACGGCACACGGCGTGTGCCTACTACATTAGAGCGGCCTGCCGCGAGAAACGGAAGAGCCCATAATTCGCTCTAGGACCAACGGTGGCTTGCGATTATACTCGCCGCCGGGATTTTGCGCTCTTATAACCGTTCACGGGGGGACTGTCCCAATTTTCGCGGCACAACGGGCGATTTTGCCCAATGACTGAACATTTCCGCCGCGAAAATGGGACTGTCCCCTTCGCCTGCAGCGGAGAAAACTGCCCGCGCCGCCCCGTGAACGGTTACCTGTCGACAAATTGCTAGCTACCCCAAAATGCCTGCGGAGGTGCTCTATGTCAACATCGGTGTCCGATCGTCCGATGAGCCTGGCGGAAGCCATGGCTGCCGCCCCCCGGCCGCGCAAAAGGCGGCTCCGGCGATGGTGGTTTCCGGCCCTTGCGGCCCTTTTGGCGCTCTGGTTCCTCCCGGCCGTCGCCACCCGCACACCGCTTGTGCAGTGGGCGATTGACCGAGCCACGACGTCAGTGAACGGCCGGGTGACCGT
>SKZG01000205.1 GCA_007127495.1 Planctomycetales bacterium | reverse complement strand
GGAACGTCGTCCGGAGGCGCCTGGGACGCATGCCGGTCATCGGTCGGCGGCGAGACCAGTGTGCCGCCCCGAGCCCGAATTTCAGCGGCCAGCTTGGCCGGGGAATCGTCGTCCTCGGGCGCGAATGCGGCGTCCAATTGCGCCGCCTGGTGATACCAGTGGATGGCGGCAGGAATGTTGTTCCTTTCCAACTCGGCTCGACCCCGTTGTACATAAGCGAGCGCCTGACCCTTCGCGTCGTTCAGCGAGGCCGGTACGTCGCCCGGTTTGCGAGCGGTGAACGGGTCGGCCGGTGCCGGCTGCTCGTTACCGCCCAGCAAGGAAAGAGGCGAGAACCTTTGGCTCGGCAGTTTCGGGTTGGCCGCCGCTTCGCGCTTCCGCTCCAAGTCGCGACGAACTCGTGCGGGCGAATCGGAAAAGGGATTCAAGGGGCTTGGGTTCACCCCCAGCTTCTCGGCCTGACTCAGAAGCATTTCAGCGGCATCGAGGTCGTTTTCCGCCATCGCCTGCCGCGCCCGGTGCAGTAATTGTCGGCAATGCTCCGTGGCGTTGCCCGCCCCGCTTACCATGGGCTCGGCTGCCTTGCCGCTCGCCCAAAAGCTCATTGCCAGCACAAACCCACCCGCCAATAATACTGTAGTGGTTTTCGACACGATCCCTCGACTCCTTTTTTTTCGGGTTCCGTGCACAAGCACAGACAGGACTTGGCACGCGACGTCCATGTCGCCGTGCCCGTTCCAATTTCTCTCAAACGTTCCCGAGCGATACACCCTCCGCGGAACGGTACATGCCCGATCTGCAAAAGGCATGGTTTTCCGGTCCAAGACAAGAACTCTGGTAGAAGCGTGTGGGATAAATATCGGCGACCGGTTTTCCGGTCAAGGCCACTTTTGAAATTTGGCTCTTCCGTTTCTAGGTGCAGGCCACGCTAATGTAGTAGGCACACGCCGTGTGCCGTCCTTGAAACCAAGGCTGTCTACACCTAGAAACGGAAGAGCCGGAAATTTTCGGCCTTCAGTCCGAATTGCTGTCGGGGTACTTGACAGGTTTGTCAGCGATCGGGAAAATGGTTTCCTACGGGGCGGGGTTTTGCGGCCGCTCCACACTTGTGGGCTATGTGTATCGTGTCGTTGGGCCGAAAGCTCGCTACGTTCCCCCAGTTAGAGTTACTTTGAAGGCCGGTTTTTTTGGGAACCGTGCCCCAGGGAGGTGTTTTTCTGGTTTCTCCGTCTTGCACGTGCGATGGAGTTAGCTATACTAAGTGATTCGTGCGCGCGGCAGGGGTCGATCGGCTAGCGTAGCTCAATCGGCAGAGCAGCTGATTTGTAATCAGCAGGTTGTGGGTTCAAGTCCCTCCGCTAGCTTAATAGGCGGGGGGTTTCCCGAGCGGTCAAAGGGGTCAGACTGTAAATCTGATGGCAATGCCTTCGCAGGTTCGAATCCTGCACCCCCCACTGGCGATATTGATAGGTATAGATAAGTAGGTATAGGAGTGCGGTCGGCCGAAGCCGGCGTTAAGCATTGTGGAGGAAGGCGGATTTTGGCCGCTCGCAGACGCAGCGGCGCGGGTGTAGCTCAACGGTAGAGCAGTAGCCTTCCAAGCTACCTACGAGGGTTCGACTCCCTTCACCCGCTTTGCCGGGGAACTGGGGGGACGATTGTCGCGTGAGCGAGTTCAGGTACAACACACGTTTTGGAGTTTTTGACAGGACTAAAGGTTTTATTGGGGCACCCGGTGCGATCCTGGGCTGCTGTAGCTCAGTTGGTAGAGCGCGTCCTTGGTAAGGACGAGGTTCATGGGTTCGAGCCCCATCAGCAGCTCTTTTGGGGTCGGTCGTCGCAAGGCATCGCGCGCTGCGGGCCGACCAAGGTAATTGAAACGACCCGCTTCGTTAGACGCAGGGAGAATTAGCGAACATGGCCAAGGAAGTATTCGAACGGAAAAAGCCTCACGTCAACGTGGGGACGATCGGTCACATCGACCACGGGAAAACCACGCTCACCGGCGCGATTTTGGCAACGCAGGGGCAAAAGGGCTTGGCAAAGTTCAAGTCCTATGCCGACATCGCCAAGGGCGGCACCGTCCGCGACTCGACGAAAACGGTGACGATTGCCGTCGCCCACGTCGAATACGAGTCGGACAAGCGGCACTATGCCCACATCGACTGCCCCGGACACGCCGACTTCATCAAGAACATGATCACCGGAGCCGCCCAGATGGACGGCGCCATCCTGGTGGTTTCGGCCGCCGACGGGCCCATGCCGCAAACGCGCGAGCACGTGCTGCTGGCCCGTCAGGTGAACGTTCCCGCCTTGGTGATCTTCCTCAACAAGGTCGACCTGGTCGACGACGAGGAATTGCTCGAACTGGTCGAGTTGGAGTTGCGGGAATTGCTTTCCAGCTACGGGTTCCCCGGCGACGACGTGCCGATTATTCGCGGCGACTCGCTTTCAGCGTACAACAATCCGGCCGATCCGGAGAAGACCAAGTGCATCCAGGAACTGATGGATGCCATTGACGAGTACATTCCCGAGCCGACCCGGGCCACCGACAAGCCGTTCCTGATGGCCGTCGAGGACGTGTTCTCGATCGAAGGCCGGGGTACCGTGGCCACCGGCCGAATTGAGCAGGGCGTGGTCAAGGTGGGCGAAGAGGTTGAAATCGTCGGCTTCTCCGAGCAGTCGCGAAAGACCACCTGCACGGGCGTGGAAATGTTCAACAAGGTGCTTCAAGAGGGTGTGGCGGGCGACAACGTCGGGCTGCTGCTGCGCGGCATCAAGCGCGACGAGATCGAGCGAGGCCAGGTTCTGGCCAAGCCCGGCTCCATCACGCCGCACACGCAGTTTGAGGCCGAAGTGTACGTGCTTTCGAAGGACGAAGGCGGGCGGCATACGCCGTTCTTCAGCGGATATCGGCCGCAGTTCTACTTCCGCACCACAGACGTGACCGGCTCGGCCAACTTGTTGGGCGATGCCGAAATGTGCATGCCTGGCGATAACGTCAAGCTCCAAGTGGAACTGATTTCGCCGGTGGCCTTGGATGAGAACGTGCGTTTCGCGATTCGGGAAGGCGGCCGTACCGTCGGTTCCGGCGTCGTGACGAAAGTCCTGAAGTAAATAGAAAGCTGGACGTCGGACGGACCTCCGCCCACAGTAGCGCTGCTTTGCGTTTCGGGCTTGGCTCGCCGCCGTTCACAGCTAGGGGTGTAGCTCAATTGGTAGAGCACCGGTCTCCAAAACCGGCGGTTGGGAGTTCGATTCCCCCCGCCCCTGTTTGTGACGACCGAACATTGTTTTTGAGGGGGCCTACCGGGTGATCGAATTTTTGCGGGAGTTGGTTCAGACCGGCATTTACAAACGAAGCCAGGGCCGCATTGCGCGCCAGATAACCTTTGGGG
>SKZG01000488.1 GCA_007127495.1 Planctomycetales bacterium | reverse complement strand
GGTTCCGGCCACCCGGCCGCGACCTGCGGCCCTTGTACGCCGGCTATTACGTCGCCGAACTACTGCGCGAGCTGACCGACGAAAACGACCCGTCTCCACAGTTGTTCGACTTGGCTGACGGCACCCTGGCGGCACTGGCCGCCGGTGAGCCGGCCAGCCGGCACCTGATGCGGTTTGAGCTGGGCGCACTTCGTTTGCTCGGGCATACGCCTTCGCTGGTCGAATGTGTCGAGTGTGGACGACCGGTTCCCCTGCGCGGCCGAGTGGCCTTTGGGCTGTCCGACGGAGGCGTGCTGTGCCCGCAACATCGGTCCGGTAAACGCCACGTGGCCGCCGTGACCCCCGGAACACTGGAAACCATGAAACAGTTCACTGATCTCCATAGCCATGCCTGGCGGCACCTGACGATCGACTCGCGAACCCTCGGCGAGCTGCGTGGTGTATTGAATCAGTATTTCTCCCACCTCATGGGCAAGAAGCCCCGGATGCACGCCTACCTTGGGAGCCTTTAACATGTGCGTTCAGCGACTCCAAGTGCTGTTGTTCCTTTCTCTTTTCATTGGGTACGGGGCGGGCTGCCTTGGGGGCCCGCCGACGGCGCCGGCGCCCGACTCGCCATACCGGCTGCTTTCGGCCGACGCGCCCGGCCCGTACGAGGGCAGGCCCCTGCACAACACGGCCGGCCGGGAAGTGCGCGCTCCCCGCCAACCCGTCGCAGCAGATTCCCATACGGCCTATGGTTCCGAGCCGCTGCCCGGCACGTCGCTGACTGACTCGCACGGGCTCGCGGCCGACGCCGACGCCCCTCCAAAGCCGGCACGAACCGGCATCGAGCCGGACGACTTCCACCTCGAGAACATCGTGAAGAACGCGAAGGCGCTTGTCGGCTTCGGTCCCGATAGAGACATCGCCCAGCGAGCGTTCGAGAAGGGCGAAGCCCTCTTTCGTGAGGGGAAATACGACCAGGCCGCCGCCGAGTTCCAGACGGCTGCCAATCGCTGGCCGGAGTCGGCCATCGAGGAAGACGCCCTCTTCCTGCTGGGCGAGTGTCAGTTCTTCACGGATCGCTACTTTCATGCGCACGACACCTACGGCAAACTCCTGGCCAATCACGGCAATACCCGATACCTCGACACCGTCATGCACCGCACCTTCGCGATTGCCCGGTACTGGGACGAGCAGCAGCGTAAATCGAATACCTGGCCGATTACGCCGAATGTCACCGATCGAACCCGCCCGCGGTTCGACACGTTCGGACACGCCATCGAGGCCTATCAAAGGATTCGGCTGCACGATCCCATCGGCCCGCTGGCCGACCATGCCGTGATGGCCATGGCAAACGCGTACTTCGTGCGTGGCCAGTTCGAGAACGCGGCCTGGAACTACGACGTGCTCCGCCGCGAATACCCCAAGAGCCGTTACCAGGCGGAAGCGCACCTGCTGGGGTTGCAGGCGAAGAAGCGCATCTACCAGGGCTCGCGCTACGACGGAACCCCGCTGGAAGAAGCCGATGAAATTGTCGAACAGGCACTGACCCTGTTTCCCGGCGAGCTGGGAGAGGACAAGAAACGTCTTCAGCGCAGCCGGGCGCAAATCATCGAGGAGCAAGCCCAGCGCGACTTCGACATGGGACGCTTCTACGAAACCAAGCGATGGTACGGAGCGGCGCGATTCTACTATCACCTGGTCCTCGACCGGTTTCCCGAAAGCCGGACGGCCCAGCAGGCCCGCGAAAGAATCGCGGCAATCCAAGATCAACCCGACGAGCCGCCCAACTACCTGGAGCGGCTGACCAACCTGTTGCCTGGAGGCAAGCGGTAGCCGTGCGTCGCAACTTGCTCTTCCTGCCCATCCTGACCCTCTTCGCCCTGGCCGGCTGTGCCGCCTACCAGCTCGGCAACCAGACGCTCTATCCCGCCCACATCGAAACGGTCTATGTACCGATGATCGAATCCGAAAGCTTTCGCCGGAATCTCGGCGAACGCCTGACCGAGGCGGTCATGAAGGAAATCGAACTGCGAACGCCCTATAAGGTGACACACAATCCCAACGCTGACAGTGTGCTTCGGTGCAGGCTTGTCAGTGACAGGAAGCGGGTGGTCGTGCCGGGCATCACGGGCGACCCGACCCAATTGCAGGTCACGCTTCAAGTCGAAGTGAGTTGGGTCGATCGGCGCGGCAGCACCCTGCGCGCCATGGAACCCGTCCCGCTGCCAAGCGAAGTGGCCAGTGTGTCGGGCGACGCGAAGCTCACCCCCGAGGTCGGCCAGTCGGTCGCGACGGCTCAGCAAGAGGCCATCGGGCGTCTTGCGCAACAGATCGTCGGCATGATGGAAAAACCCTGGTGATGGGGCTGCTTTCGGCCTCGCCCGTGAATGTAGCAAGCACACGCCGTGTGCCGTCCCCTTTTTGGGTGCAGGCCGTTTGAATGTAGTAGGCACACGCCGTGTGCCGTCCCCTTTTTGGGTGCAGGCCGTTTGAATGTAGTAGGCACACGCCGTGTGCCGTCCCTTTTCCACAAGCGGCGCATCGCATCGGAGGTCTTGCTTTGACCCACCAGCCGGAGCCTCGGGCCATCTACCGCAGGGTTTCGCGAGCAGCCCAGCTCGGATTGGCCGTGAACCTTGCGCTGGGTACGGTCAAGCTCGTAGGCGGTGTTCTGGGCAATTCATTCGCGTTGATTTCCGATGCCGTGAACTCGCTGGGCGATTCGCTGGCTTCGGTGGCCGTGATCGGGGCGCTTTGGTATGCACAGCAGCCCGCGGACGAGGAACACCCCTACGGCCATACCCGCGCCGAGGCCGTGGCCGCCTCCAACGTCGCGTTGCTGATCATGCTTTCCGCGCTCTTCGTCGGCTGGAAGGCCGTCACGCGGTTGACTGTGCAAGACGCCGTCCCACCGGCCTGGACCCTTTGGATTGCCGCCGCCAACGTCCTGATCAAGGAAGGGCTGTACCGGTACAACCTCGGGGTCGGACGGCAAGCCGGGTCGTCGGCCATCATCGCCAATGCCTGGGATCATCGCAGCGACGCACTGTGCTCACTGGCCGTGCTGATCGGGTTGGGAACCGTCCGTTGGGCAGGGCCCGACTATGCCTGGGCCGATCAAGCCGCCGCGCTCGTTGTGGTCGCGGCGATCCTCGGGTCGGGCATCTCGCTGTTTCGAAGCAGCCTGAGCGAATTGCTCGACCCGCAGGCACATTCCGAACTGGTCCAGCGCATTCGCAAGCAGGCCGCCGCCGTTCGCGGCGTGCGCGCCGTCGAAAAGCTTTGGGTGCGGAAGACCGGCCTGGAATACCTCGTGGATATTCACATTGAAGTCGACGGCAAGCTGACTGTGGAAGAAGGCCATGACATCGGGCATGCCGTGAAGGAGAACCTTCTCGCCCATTTCGCCAGCC
>SKZG01000025.1 GCA_007127495.1 Planctomycetales bacterium | reverse complement strand
CGATTCCGTTCCCATATCGACGCCGAAATCGACCGGCTCGAGCGTGTCGTCGTTTCGCTCCGCGATCAATTCGTTGATTTCCACGAATCGAATGTCTCGAGCCGGGGCATCAGCGGGCAGGTAGTACACCTTGCGAACGCCCGGATCGGTCTTCAAATGCTGTTGGGCGTACCAACGCGCCATCGAGTCCCTATCGAAATCAGTTGCTTGCATCACAGATACCTCGTGCTACGGATCAACGGTTGAAGCGTTACCTCGTCGCCACCCCGGCCTGCGCTACCTCGAAAGCAGCCGCACAAAAAAGCTATTATACCCGACGTCGGACCATCGGTAAGCCCCCGATGGAACGCAAACCGTCTCTTCTACTCCCCAGAATGCAGCACGTGGCAGGATGACCGTCACGGCAGCACACGCGGCTGGCCGGCATACGCGGCCGTGGGCAGATCGATGCGGATGTCGGACCGCTGCTGCGCGGCGTCCCAGGTGGCGGTCCAGTACTCGCCGGCTGCGGCCAGGGGTGCGGTCACCGACAGGCGAACCACGTCGTGCTTCCGCGCCGGATCGGCCACGGCGATTCGGGCGATGCGGCCTTCGTCGGTCCGTAGGAGAACCAGAACCGGCTGCTCGACGGCAATTTGCAGCCCGGGCGCCCACTCCACCGCGCCGGGCTCGTAGAAGGCGAACAGCGCCAGCCCCAGCTCGGCGTGGGCAACCGCCTGAAGCGCAGGCGTATTGGCAAGGATCGCAACCGCCGGCTGCTGCGCGGCGTCGGCGACCCGTTCGGCCGCGATGCCCGGCATCACGCGATATGCGTACCCGCCGTCGCGCGGGCGTCGCCCGTGGTCGAGCCAAAGCGTGAAAACGTCTTCTTCGACGGTTTCGTCCGTGTAACGCCTTTGCCGGTTGATGCTGCGCCAGCTTCCGCGTGCGGTGTCGTTGTTCAGGTGGACCTCCGCCGGCTCCGGAAACAGGTAGGCCACGCCGTCGTGCCAAATCCAATGGGTGTCGGGCACGACGTGCTCGCCGCGTTCCGGCGAGAAGTGCCGGTCGGCGGCGGCGATACGGAGGTCGCCCCGCCGCCGGGTTTGGTTGAGCGTCGTGGCCACCGGGTGGTCGGCGTCGCACTCGATGCCCGCCCCAAGGCATACGTACTCGTCGTCGAAGAAGAACCAGGCCTTCCTGGCGCGCACGCCGTCCAGCGGGCTTACGAAGTCGAATGCTGCGGCGCCGTAGAGGCCGTCGGAAACGCCCCCCACGAAATCGGTCCGCCCCCGCTGCTGGATGGCGCCCGGCGGCGGCATTTCAGGCTTTTGCGCGACCGTGGTGCCGGGGATCTTGCGCCAGTCGTAAACCGGAAAAAGGTCGAGGTACTCGTCGCCGGTCCGGATCAGGAAGTTCGACCCGTCGGCCAGGTAGTGGTTCTTCAGCCCTTCCTCATTGTAGGGCTGCTCGACGTTGTGATTGCGCCTCGAATACATGCGAACCGAGGTGAAGTACGCCGGGCGCTGGTGGGTGAAATACTCGGAACTCCAGAAGAACTTATTGAAGCGGAAGTCGGACGCCGCTTTGCCCCGTCGCACGGCCGCGAGGGTTTCGAGTTCCCCACGCCGGTAGTCGGAAACCGCGGCAAGCTCCTCCGGCACGCCCGGGCCGACCGGCCGCAACGCCGACCGGCGAGTCACGCCGCGGTTCAACTGCTGCGGGTCGGGAAAGCGCCCGTGCGCCATCGACCGGTGAATGCCGTCCAGGTAGAAATCGATGACCAACTCCAGCGACGCGTCGGAAAAGGCGAATCGGGTGCCGTGGACTTTCGCCGCGAGGTCGGCGAACGAGGAGGCGTATCCCCGGCCGTAGGTGAGCGTCGACGTGACGCGGTCGTGGCGATGCTGCAAACTCAGGTCGGGCTTGACTCCGCGGCCGGTGGTGATTTTCACCTGCGCCTCCATCAACTCGATGGCTTGGGCGAAGGCGTCGGCGTCGTGTTCGAAGAGGGCGCGCTTCGCCATAATCCCGCCGATTTGGATGAAATCGCCACCAGGCCTCGCGCCGACGCCCCCCAACCGCGCCCGCGCGGCAATGCGCGTGCCCGCCGCCCGGCGAGTGTCGTCCAAGGCGTCGTCCAACAGGAGCAGAATGTCGACCATTCGCCTGGGCGTGCCCATTTCATTCCACCACCAGTTCTCGCAGATGAAGTCGTGTTCGATCCAGAAGTCGAATGCGGCCAGAGCGGCGTCGCGCACGGCGGGGGCTTGATGATGCGTCGAGCCCGGATGCCGGAAAGCGAGACCCAGTTGCCGCATGTTCGCCAAATGCTCTGCGTGTTGGAACCCGGTACGCGAGACATCCTGGTAGTCGATGCCCGGCCAACTTCCATCGGCCCGGATGGTTTCGAGCAGCCGGGCGACGGCGTTGTCGTCTGGCGCGGTGTCCAGCAATTCCGCCATGTACCGCTGCCGAACGACGTGCAGTTCGTCCGGCTCGGCCGCACCCGCCCGCGTTTCGGCAAGCACCGCGTGGAGAATGCCCAAGACGAGCATCGTGGAAAGCATGGTTCGATTCATTGGGGGGCCTTTCTTTTCGTCGGTGGGTGGGTTGCTGGCAGTCGCGGCGGGAAAACCAATGCATTCTAGGCAGCCATCTCCATAGGTGTCAACTTGGTGTGTCTTCCATGCGGGGTGCCAACCTGCTATGATTGCGGGGGTCTGTTGGTGCCCGATGATGCGACCGGAGCGGCTCCCGTGCGACGCGGAAAGCGAGTGGCGGTGATTACCTACAACGGAATCGACGGCGCATGCGCCGCCGCCATGGTGCTGCTGCGCTATCCGGAGGCGCACGTCTTGGTCAGCAGCGCCCGAGCCATCGATTCGGCCTTCGAGCGGCTCCGGCAGGAGCGGGCTGTTCCCGCCTCGATCCACGTTTGCGGCGTGGGCGTGTACAGGGCTTGGGATGAAGTTGCCCGGAATGCGGAAGAACTGCGGCAGCAGGGCGCGGCGATCGTCTGGTATTGCGGACGCGGGTATCTGGATGGGGATCAACCGCGCTACGCGGCCTTCTGCGAGCCGATCTTTTTGGATGCGACGAGCAATACCGGCGCCATCTGTGAGCATCTGAAGCTGACCGACCATCCCGATGCCCGATTCCTCCTCGATCTGGCCAGGCACGATCCGGGTGTCAGCGCAGCCGGCAAGGCGCCGAGCAAGGAGCAGCAGTTCTGGCTCGATCTGGTGGCCGCCTCGACGGCCGAGTATTTTAAGTACCGCGATCCCGCCCGATACGCCGCGACCGTGCGGAAACTGGCCGAGGGCCAATACGACGAACAGGACCGCCGCCTCGTGGAGGTACACCGTCGCCATGGAGTGCGATACGCCCTGACGGGCAAGTCGGCCCCAGTGCGCGAGCTTCAGGAGCGGAT